>CAJQRW010000072.1 GCA_905612415.1 uncultured Pelagibacteraceae bacterium | reverse complement strand
GATTCGTACCACATATTTAATGCTCCAGCCGCACCCGAGCCTAGAGCGACAGCAAAAAGAGAAATTATTGCATCTAAAAAATTGACCTTAATAGGTGCAATTAATAATCCAACTGCGCATGTAAAAATTACTAATGACATTACGCGGGGCTTCATTAAATTGAAGAAAGCTCTTATGTAACTAAAATAATCCAATTTTAGTGTTTTTAATTTAGCGTTTGACATTTTAAAAAGTTAAAATATTTTTGGGTTTAACCACCCGTAACAAAAAACAAGGCACGTGTAAAAAAAGTATACTGAGACTCTGCTGTCATGATTCCAACAAAAACCATAATAGCAGTCATAGGCCACAAAAGAACATTAACCATAGCCCATCTCTCCCAGTATAGGTGCATAAATATTGACATTATTAATCCAGCTTTAATAAGCATAAAAAATATAATTAAAGACCATCTAAGTAATCCTTGAAAATTATACCAGTCAACTAAGTATGAAAAAGTACTAAATACGAACAACAAACCCCAAATCCAAAGATAGATGCCAATGCTGTGTGTTGTTGCTGTTTTTTTATTATTTTGTTCCATATTGTTTACCAAAGATAGAAGAATGCAAAAATAAATACCCAAACCAAATCAACAAAGTGCCAATATAACCCTAGAATTTCTATAGCTTTGTAATCAGATTTCATGCTTGTAAAATGACCTCTTCTGCCGACATCAAAATCGCCTCTAAAAGTTTTTCTGGCAAAAATAAATAAAAAAATTACACCAATAGATACGTGAGTACCATGAAATCCCGTAATCATAAAAAAGAAAGATCCAAATTGGGCAGCTCCAAAAGGATTTCCCCAAGGTCTTATACCATCATGAAAAATTAATTTTGACCACTCAAAAGCTTGCATCCCAACAAACGTAAGTCCACCAATGGCAGTGGCTAGTATAAGCCACGCACACATTTTTCTGTTTCTTTCATAACCATACTTAACTGCGAGCGCCATTGTTCCACTGCTTGTAATTAATACAAAAGTCATAATCGCTATAAGCAACAAAGGAACTTCTACTCCAAAAGCTGTCAATCCAAAAACTTCACTGGGATACGGCCATTCCGCTGTTGTTGAAGCTCTAGCTGTCATTAAAGAAATCAAAAAACAACTAAAAATAAATGTGTCACTTAATAAGAAAATCCACATCATTGCTTTGCCCCAAGGAACTCCTTTGAAAGTTGTCTGGTCGGCTGCAAAGTCATGCACAAAACCTTTTCCACCTTTTGGAAGTTTTGAAATATCTAATTCGCTCATCAAGTACTTTCTATTATGTTGCCACCATTAAACCAAACAAAACAAACCAAACTATAAGTAAAAAATGCCAATAAATAGCACATAGTTCAACATTTTGTTTAATTTTTTTTATGTTGTAATTATCTTTAAATAATTGCCTTGTAACTTTTGCCCAAAAATATAAGCCGCCTAAAATATGCAGGCCATGCATTGCTGTAAGAACATAGAAAAATGCATTCGCTGGATTGCTTGAAGCATACTGTCCTAAACTTACAAAATGCTGCCAAACTAATAACTGACCCGTAATAAAAACAAAAGACAAAAAGCCAACCACAAACAAGGTATTTTTTGCTTTTTCAAATTCATTATTTTCAACTAAAATCTTAGTTCTATGAAAAACGATACTTGTTAAAATTAAAATTACAGTATTAACCCAAAGCAACCAAGGTTCTGACAAGCTTCTCCAATCATGGACCAACATTCTGTCTGAATACGAAACAACAAACAATGAAAAGATGATCGTGCTTACAACCATTACAGTTCTAACACCTAGTTTTGCTTTACTAACTTCTAAAGTTTTTCCATCATGTTCATTATCTAAAATTGATTGAGAATCTTCCCAAGGTTTTTGGCTAATCAAACTAAAAAAGCTTTCTTCTTTTTTTTTCACGTTTTCTCAACCTTCGCTGTTGGAACCTCACTTGGCGAAACATGTTGCGGAATATATTCTCTTTCTACTCCAGGTACACTAAAATCATATGGCCAACGATAAACTACTGGTAAGTCTTTTCCAAAGTTTCCATGCGCCGGAGGCATCTCAGGCGTATGCCATTCTAAAGAGTTTGCTTTCCATGGATTTTTTTCAGATTTTTCCCCATAAAATGCACTATGAATAATGTTGTACAAAAATAAAATTTGAGTAAATCCAACAATCAAAGCTGCTACTGTAATAAATTGATTTAATCCAACCCCAGTTGTCATATAAGGGCTGTCATACATTTCATAATATCTACGTGGCACTCCTATAAAACCTAAATAATGCATTGGGAAATAAATTGCATACGCTCCTACAAAAGAAATCCAAAAGTGTATTTTTCCTAAAGTTTGGTTTAAATGTCTTCCAGATATTAAAGGGAACCAATGATAAATTGCCCCAAAAATTACCATAAGTGGAGCTATTCCCATAACCATATGAAAGTGAGCCACAACAAAATATGTGTCAGATAAAGGTATATCTATAATAACGTTTCCAAGAAATAAACCTGTTATTCCACCATTAACAAAAGTTACAATAAAACCTAATGAGAAAAGCATTGGAATTGTAAGATGAATGTTTCCTCTCCACAAAGTTAAGACCCAATTATAAACTTTAATTGCAGTAGGGACTGCGATTATCAATGTCGTTGTAGCAAAAAAGAAACCAAAATATGGGTTCATACCACTCACATACATATGGTGTGCCCAAACTACAAAACTTAAGGCTCCAATTATTACAATTGCCCAAACCATCATTCTGTAACCAAATATATTTTTTCTTGCATGAACAGAAATAAGATCTGACACTATACCAAAAGCAGGAAGAGCAACGATATAAACTTCAGGATGACCAAAAAACCAGAATAAATGTTGAAATAAAATTGGGCTTCCACCAGTTGTTCCTAATTGCTCACCCATCGTAAATATTTCTGGCATGAAAAAACTTGTTCCTAATAAATTATCTAATGTCATCATTATGCAAGCTACAAATAGAGCCGGAAAAGCTAGTAGAGCAAGAACAGTAGCTGTAAAGATTCCCCAAATCGTTAGAGGCATACGCATTAGCGTCATGCCGCGAGTACGTGCTTGTAAAATTGTAATTACATAATTCAAACCACCCATCGTAAAACCTATTACAAAAAGTGATAAAGAAACTAACATTAAAACTATTCCCATCTCAGAACCAGGAGTTCCAGGTAAAATTGCCTGTGGTGGATATAGAGTCCAACCGGCTCCAGTGGGTCCCCCGGGGACAAAGAAACTAGAAATCAAAACTAAAACTGCAACAAGAAACATCCAAAAACTGACCATGTTTAAATAAGGAAAAACCATGTCTCTAGCTCCAACCATTAGTGGAATTAAATAATTACCAAAACCACCTAAGAATAATGCGGTAAGTAGGTAAACTACCATAATCATTCCATGCATAGTAACTGACTGATAATAAGTAGCTGGACCCAAGAAAGAAAATGTTTCAGGAAAACCTAACTGCAATCTCATTCCCCATGATAGAACTAAACCTATTAATCCAACAGCTGTCGCTGTTAAAGCATATTGAACTCCAATTACTTTTGCATCTTGGCAAAAAACCCAACGAGTCCAAAAACTTTTTGCATGATATAGCTCTTGTTCTGGAATTTCACTAGCAGGAATGCTGTCTGCTGATGGTGCATAACTCCCTGATGAAGAGTCGGCGGCTTTAGTTTCTATTTTATTGTTATTATATTCTTCATCCATATTTATCTCCTTAATTTTTAATTTCTGCTGTTAATAATTTTTTATTTTCTTTTTTCTGAGCAAACATTTTTTCGTGAGTAATTTGTTTTGCCAACCAATTTGTGTAATCTGCTTTTTCATCAACTAAAACTCTTCCTCTCATAGCGTAGTGTCCTGTGCCGCAATATTCTGCACATAGAACTTCAAAATCTCCTGTTCTTGTAGGTGTAAACCAATAAAAAGTAACAAGACCTGGAAGCGTATCCATCTTAGCTCTAAATTGGGGAACATAAAAATTATGTAACACATCGTATGATCGAAGCTCTACTTTAACTGGTTGATTTAATTCCAAATGAAGTTCTGCATCCATTACTATGACGTCATCTTTGCTATTGGGATCCTCAGGATTTAATCCATATGGGTTTTCATCATTAATTAAAGAAATATTTGTTGTTCCTAAAATTCCATCCTCACCGGGCAATCTATAATTCCATCCCCACTGATATGCCACTACTTCAATCTTAAGAGCATTTTCTGGAACAGTAACATACTTGTTCCAAACAACTAATCCAGGAGCTAGTAACGCTATAACTCCCAGAGCTGTAAGTGCAGTTAATCTAATTTCTAATTTTTTATCTTCAGGTTTGTATTCAGCTTTTCTATCTGGTCTGTATCTATATCTCCATACGCAGTATGACATAAAAGAACAAACAGCAACAAATACAGAGCCAGTAATCCAAAATGTAAGCTCTATTGTGCTATCAATATTTCCCCAATTTGAAGCTACAGGAGTCCACCACCATGGGCTCCAGATATGAAAGATTACTGAAGCGACAATAATTAAGAAAAAAATAATTGCTACAAACACTTGTTTAAATTCCTTTGTTAAAACTATTTAATATTTACGTACTTTTACAACTTTTTACTTTTTATAACAATGTTATCAATTGTAAATGAAAATTAATGTCACAAGATTCTCTTTAAAAATTATACAATTGCTGTGTCAACTTGATGCAGTTTTAAAATTCAACTTAGATTCAAGTGATAGTTTACTAAAGTTACTGCTGCGACTGCGGCAGTTTCAGCTCTTAATATATTTGAGGCTAGTGAAATAGATTGAGATTGTTCTAGTTCAGCTATTAATCTTCTCTCATTTTCAGAAAAGTCACCTTCGGGTCCAATAAGAATACAAATGGGTCCTATGTCCTTTTTTGATAAAATATTTTTTAAATCACTTTTATCACAATTAATATCACAAAAAACTAAACATCCTTTTTTTGGAAAACTAATTAAAAAATTTTTTATATTTTCTAATCTATCAATCTCAGGAACTGAAATTCTATTTGATTGCTCAGCAGATTCTATAATAATTTTTTTAAGACGTTCAATATTAATATCTTTAACTATAGTTCTTTCCGATAAAATTGGAATAAATCTTTGAACTCCTAATTCGGTTCCTTTTTGAATTATAAAGTTTAAAGGATTTTGTTTAATTGGAGTAAATGCTAACCAAATATTTTTTTCATTTTTTTTATCTCTTAATTTTTCTAATATTTTGATTTTGACAGCTTGTTTTTCATAATTCTGAATACTAGCTTTCCATTCTCCTTGGCTATTAAAAATAGAGAATGTGCCCCCCACTTTTAATCTCATAACATCTTTTAGGTAATGAGATTGCTCTTTTGGAAGATGTGCCACTAAATTACTTTGAATTTTGTCAGAAAAATATAATCTTATTTTTTTATTCATGAAAAAAAAATTTTAATATCATTATTAGTTTTTTTATTTTTATTTAACTATAATACGTTTGCAAAAACTATGAAAGATTTACCTTATCATCATTTGCCTGACGGATCTTTTAGAAATCCTGAGGGTTCTCCTGTAAGAGATTCTTCTTTTAATTGGAGCTTTAAGGTATTTAAAGAAGAGAAAAAAAAACTTGATATGAATGTTCCGTCAGAACATGTCATTAATAGAAAAGAAGTTTTAGAAAATCTTAAAAAATATAAAAATGAAGATTATATAGCTTGGATAGGACATGCTACATTTTTAATCAAACTTGGTAATACCACTATCATTACAGATCCTGTTTTTGAAAAAAATACAGGACCTTTAATCTTTGGTCCTAAAAGATTTGTAGACCCTGCAATTAATCTAAAAGAGATTCCTGAGGTAAATTTATTTTTACTAACTCATAATCATTACGATCACTTAAGTACTAGAACTATACAAAGATTTCCTTACAAAAAAGCTAAAGTTTTAGCGCCTCTTAAACTTGGAAAATATTTTACAAGAAATGGTTTTGCAGATGTAAATGAAATGGATTGGTATGATGAAGTAAAAGTAAATGATTTAAAAATTACTTTTGTGCCTGCGGTTCATTGGTCAAAAAGAAGTTTGTGGGATACCAACAAAACATTATGGGGTAATTTTTTAATAGAATACAAAGATAAAAAAATATTATTTGCTTGTGACACAGGTTATGGAGATATTTATAAAAAGCTTGGAGAAAAATATGGACCTGTCGATTTAACTTTTATTAATATTGGAGCCTATAATTTTTACCCTATGGCACCAAAAAAAGATAAATCTACTTACCATGCAAACCCTGAGGAAGCGCTAAATATTGGGCAAGATTTAAAAAGTAAAAAAGTGATTGGCATGCACTGGGGAACGGTTGTACTATCGCTTGAACCAATTATGGAACCACCTGTACGTTTTAAAGCAAGCGCAGAAAAATATGGTTTTAAAAAAGAAGATGCAATTATATTTAAAATTGGTGAAGTTAAAGAATTAGAAGATTTGTTATGAAAATAGAAAATATCAAAGCCTGTGTGTTCGATGCATATGGAACTCTATTTGATGTAAATTCTGCCGCCTCAAGATGTAAAGTAAAGCTTGGAAGTAAGTGGGAAGGTTTTGCAAATGCTTGGCGAACTACTCAACTTGAATATACTTGGCTAAGAAGTCTTATGAAAAAACATAAGAACTTTTGGGAAATTACTGAAGACTCTTTAGATCACACAATGGAAACTTTTAAAATTAAAAAAGAAATGAAAAATGAATTATTAGACTTATACAAAAAACTTAGTCCCTACTCTGAGGTTAAAGAATGTTTGGAAGGACTTAAAGCTAAAAAGATTAAAATAGCTATTCTGTCGAATGGAACTCCAGATCTTCTAAAAGGATTGGTGAAAAGTAACAATATTCAAAATTATTTTGATGATATTTTTTCAGTTGAATCTGTGGGAATTTATAAACCAGATTCAAGAGTTTATGAAATGCCTATTAAAAAATACGATTGCAAACCTGAAAATATTTGTTTTATGAGCTCAAATACTTGGGATGTTTCTGGGGGTGGAGTTTTTGGTTACAACGCTGTGTGGGTTAATCGCTTAAATAAAGTATTCGATAAATTAAGTTATAAACCAAGGCATGTTATTAATAATTTAGAAGAACTTCTTAAAATTATCTAATTCTATCTTCTTCAAAGTTCTTATTCAGTTTAAATAAAATAGTTCTTGAATTTCTTTTGTTCCAATCAGAAAAAGATCTTAATATTGGTATAAGGGAATTTCCGAATTCTGTTAGAGAATACTCTACTTTTGGAGGAACCATTTGGTGGACTTTTCTATTAACTATTCCATCTTGTTCTAATTCTTTAAGTTGTTTGGATAACATTTGTTGAGTTATAGTTTTTAAATTTCTTTTTAGCTCACCAAATCTAACTTTCTTTTTTCTTGATAAATTAAATAAGATTCTAATTTTCCATTTACCACCTATAAAATAAACGGTTCTTTCTGCTGGACAATCTATTATATCTTTCATGGTATGTTTTTATATAGTAGTATGATTATAATGCGTAATTGCAATATTAGTAACAAACCTCTACATAGAGGTCAATAAAATAAAAAATAAATGGAGGAAAAATGATTAGAGGAGAAAAAGCAGGTAACGGACCAATTGGGATTGATGTGGTAGAAGGAAAAAATTATGCATGGTGTTCTTGTGGTTTAAGTAAAAAACAACCCTTTTGTGATAATTCTCACAAGGGCTCAGAGTTTAAACCTGTTATATATAAAGCTACTGAAACAAAAAAAATGTTTTTTTGCACTTGCAAACAAACTGCTGACCAACCATTCTGCGATGGTTCACATAACAAATAATTGAAAAAGGAAATATGAAAAACTTAGATAATCGCATTAATAAAATTTTCACAAATATACAGTTTCTATCACCCTGGTTAATAAGATTTGGATTGGGTATTGCTTTTGGTATTCATGGATTTAGCAAATTTCCATTACCTCCAGAATCTTTAATAAATTACTTTGGTTTTTCTCCTTTTTTTGCTTCTTTAGTCGCTATAGCAGAATTAGGTGCTGGATTATTTTTAATTATTGGCGGCTTCGTAAAAGGTCCTATTGGTAATTTACTAACAAGAGCAAGCGCATTAACAATCGTTGTTGTTATGACTGGTGCTTTTGCTTTAGCTCATAGAGATTGGTTTATCACAACAAAACTATTTACTAGTGAGCAAATATTTCTTTTTATTCTTGGATTATATTTTTTGATAAGAGGTAATCGTTAATTTAAATAAATCAAATAGAGAAATGAAAAATATTGAAGTAAGTAAAATTATAGATCCTACTCCAGCCTCTGATGGTGCGGGCGTTAAATTAAAAAGAAGTATTGGGGTGGAGCCTAATTATTTTGATCCTTTTTTAATGTTGGATGAGTTTGGATCTGAAAATAAAGATGATTATATCGGTGGCTTTCCTCCTCATCCCCACAGAGGAATTGAAACTGTAACCTACATGCTTGCTGGAGAATTTGAACATGAAGATAGTACTGGTGCAAAAGGAAGAATGTCTGCAGGTGATGTCCAATGGATGAAAACAGGTGGTGGTATAATTCACTCTGAAATGCCTGCGATGACTGAAGGCAAACTTCATGGTTTTCAATTATGGGTAAATATGCCTGCAAAATTAAAGATGAATAAACCTGAATACATCTACATAGACTCTAAACAAATGCAGGTTCACAAAGATTCAGATAAAAAAATAAAAACTATTGCTGGAAAATTTGGTGATGCCGAAGGTCCTGTTAAAGATCACAATGTTGAGCCAGTATATTTTGATATTGAGCTTGAAAAAGATAAAGAATTTAATTTTGATCTCCCTTCTACGCATAATTCCTTTATTTATCTAATTGAGGGAGAAATAAAAATTGGCGGCGAAAGCCACGATAAAGTTAATGGTTCTACTTTAATACTTCTTGCAAAAGGGAAAAAGCTAAAAGTTAAAGGTATCACTAAGGCAAAATTTTTACTAATATCTGGTAAACCAATTGGCGAACCTATAGCCAGAGGTGGACCTTTCGTTATGAATACTAAAAAAGAAATCCTTCAAGCTGTTGAGGATTATCATAGTGGAAATTTTGTACAAAAATGACAAGAGTTATAAAAATTGAAAAAACTGGTGGACCAGAAGTTTTAAAACTAGAAACTGTTAATTTAGAAAAGCCAGCTCCACAAGAAGTTACTATTGAGCAAAAAGCTATAGGTTTAAATTTTATAGATACTTATCATCGTTCAGGTTTGTATCCTATTGAACTGCCTTCCGGAATTGGAGCTGAAGGTTCGGGCACAATAAAAGAAATTGGATCAAAAGTAGAAGGCTTTTCAGTTGGTGATAAAGTTGCTTATGCTGGAGCACCTCTTGGAGCTTATGCAACAGAAAGAAACTATCCAATAAAAAATTTAGTAAAAATCCCTGACGGAATTAGTTTTGAAGTTGCGGCTACTCTTATGACTAAAGGTTTAACAGCGTACTATTTGCTTTATAAAACTTATGCTGTTTCTTCAAATGAAACTATTTTATTTCACGCTGCAGCTGGAGGAGTTGGGCAAATTTTTTGTCAGTGGGCCAAAAGCTTAGGTTGTAAAGTTATTGGAACAGTTGGGTCAGATGAAAAAATAAATATAGCAAAAAAAAATGGGTGTGATTTTGTAATAAATTATTCAAAAAAAGATTTTGCAAAAGAAGTTTTGGAAATTACAAAAAACAAGGGCGTTCCAGTAGTTTATGATGGTGTTGGAAAAAATACATTTCATAAATCAATTGAATGTTTAAAGACAAGAGGTATGATGATTTCTTTTGGAAACGCTTCTGGATCTCTTGAAAATATAGATGTTAAAAAATGCATACAGCCGAAAGGCCTTTATTTTACAAGACCATCTATGTGGCATTATTTAAGTACTAGAGATGAGATACAAGAAGGGGCTAATCAACTTTTTGAAAAGATAAAATTGGGTAAAATTAAAATAGAAATATTTAAAAAATATAGATTAGATGATATTAAGCAGGCTCACCTAGATCTAGAATCAAGAAAAATTACAGGACCAGCAATTATAAGTACTTAATCTAAACCAAAATCCTAACGAATCCGATTGATTATAGATTTACCATTTGTTATTTACATATCAAATATCAAATGAAACAAATAAAAATCTTCATCGCTTTAACTAGATTAAACAAACCAATCGGTTTTATGCTTTTGTTTTGGCCATGCACGTGGGGTCTAACTCTTGGTTACTTTTTTGATGCAGATATAGTTAAATACTGTCAAAATATAATATTATTTTTTTTTGGATCTGTTTTAATGAGAAGCGCCGGATGTATTGTTAATGATATTGTAGATAAAAACTTAGACAAAAAAGTTGAAAGAACAAAAACAAGACCTATTGCCTCTGGAGAAATTTCAGTTTTTAAATCTTTAATTTATGTAACGGTTCTTTGTCTAATAGCTTTTATGATACTTTTGCAATTTAACTTGTTAACAATAATTTTAGGAATGAGTTCAATGATTCTTGCTTTTGGATACCCTTTTATGAAAAGAATTACATATTGGCCTCAACTTTTTTTAGGTCTTACTTTTAATTGGGGAATACTAATGGGATGGACATCAATAATAAATAACATATCTATAGAGCCAATCATTTTATATATAGGAGCCATATTTTGGACACTCGGTTACGACACCATCTATGGGCTTCAAGATGTAAATGATGATGAAGTTATTGGTGTTAAATCTACGTCAATTAAATTTAAAAGTAATGTAAAATTATTTGTTGGAATCTGCTATAGCTTATGTGTTTTATTAATTTTAATTTTAAGTATTTTTATGGAAATAGATAAATATTTTATAGGGTTATCAATATTTTTTATTTATTCCTTAATCTATCAAATAAAAAATTTTAAACCTAATAATCCAAAGTCTTGTTTTAGTAGCTTCAAAATGAATAATCTGACTGGAGCATTAATTTTTTTATTTATTTTTTCTTATAATTTATAATGAATTTTAAAACTTTAAAAAAAATTTCAGCGCGACTATTTAATGAATATGTAAAGAAGGATTTTTCAATAATTATAATTTCTCTTATATTATCTTTTTGTGTAGCTGGAAGCACTGCTGCAATAGCCTGGTTGCTTGACCCTGCTATAGAAAAAATGTTTATTAAACAAGACAAAACCATGATGCTATTAATCCCAGTAGCAATTGTCTTGGCATTTACTACTAAAGGATTGACTCTGTTCTTTGCAAGAACAGTATTGATTAAACTTGGGGCAAAAATTGTTTTATCTATGCAAAAAGAACTTGCTTCATCAATATTAAAATCAGATACACATGTTTTAGAATCTAATCACTCAGGTAAATATATATCCCATATTTTATATGATGTTGATACAGTCTATTCTTTAGTTACTAGTGGTGTTTTAAACTTAATGAAAGACAGCTTAACTTTAGCTGTTTTGGTTAGCCTTATGTTTTATCAAAATTGGAAGCTTGCAATTTTTGCTATGTTAATGATGCCGCTCGCTGCGTTGGTAGCAAAATCCTTAGGTAAAAGAATAGGTAAAGCCACGACAGAAAGCGCTAAATTAAATGCTGATTTAATGGCATATCTGTCTGAAATGTTAAAAGGATCAAGAATGATAAAAATTTTTCAACAAGAAAAATTTGAACTAGATAGATCTAGTAAAATACTTACAGAAAATATGAATATAAAGATAAAAATGGGATTTATTATGATTAGAGCTACCCCTATCATGGAAATACTAACAGGAATAATGATCGCAGGCTTTATATATTATTCTGGTTTTATGATTGCAAATGGTGAGATGGGTATAAATAACTTTTTTTCTTTTTTAACAGCCATGATGTTGGCTTATCAACCTATTCGTTCACTAGCTACAATTAACATGCTTTTTTATCAAGGAGCTGCAGGAGCCGAAAGAGTTTTTGCAGTATTAGATACCCAACCTAATATTAAAGAGATTGAATCTTCTCCAGTTTTAAAAATTAATACAGGTAGTTTAAAATTTAAAAATGTAAGTTTTTCATATCCCAAGACCTCGGCTAAAGCTATAAAAAATATAAATCTTTCTATTGAAGGTGGTACCACAGCTGCATTAGTTGGACATAGTGGTGCTGGAAAAAGTACTATCATAAATTTACTTCCAAGATTTTTTGACCCAAAGGATGGGGAAATATTAATTGATGAGCAAAATATTAAAAATCTTTCTCTTTCTTCGTTAAGAAAAAATATATCAATGGTTAGTCAGGACATAGTTTTGTTTGATGATACAGTGCGTGCAAATATAGCTTATGCAAAATTAGATGCTACAGATGAGCAAATAAAAAGTGCGTGTGATTTTGCTGCTGCAAGTGGTTTTATTGAAGAACTTCAAAATTCATACGAAACTATTATTGGAGAAAATGGTATAAAAATTTCAGGAGGCCAAAAACAAAGGCTTTCAATTGCAAGAGCAGTTTTAAAAAATTCTTCTATTATACTTTTGGACGAAGCAACCTCTTCGTTAGATGCAGAGTCAGAAGAAAAAGTTCAAAATGCAATTATCAATCTAACTAAAAACAAAACAACACTAGTAATAGCCCATAGACTTTCAACAATAATTAGAGCTGATAAAATTTTTGTTTTAAACCAAGGTGAAGTTGTTGACTCTGGAACACACTCTGAACTACTTAAAAATTCTACGATTTATAAAAGTCTATATAGCAAACAATTAGGCGCATAATTTATGTATTTTTGGTATAAAATTCTTACATACCTTTTTTATCCATTTGCTCCAATTTATATATACTTTAGAAAGATAAAAGGGAAAGAAGACCCTCTAAGATATAAAGAAAAATTATCTAAAATAATTATACCCAGAGATGAAGGTTTCTTAATTTGGATCCATATGGCAAGCGTTGGGGAAGCTATGAGTGTTCTTCCATTGATTGAAGATTGCATTGAAGATAAAAAAGTTTCCAAAATTCTTTTAACATCTATAACTAAAAGTTCCGGAAAAATTTTGGAAAAAAGGTTTAATAAAAGTTCAAAAGTAGTTCATCAATTTCTGCCAATTGATATTCCGATATTAACAAGAATATTTTTAAAACATTGGAAGCCAAATTTATCTATTTTTATAGATTCAGAAATTTGGCCTAATTTAATTTTGGAAATTAAAAAATCTAAAATCCCCTTGTTGTTAGTAAATGCAAGAATTACAAAAAAAACCTTTAAAAGATGGGTGTTAGTAAAAAGATTTTCTAAAAAAATATTTGGATCATTTGACTTGTGCATATCATCTAATAAAGAAACTGTAAATTTTCTTAAAACGCTTGGAGCAAAAAACATCAAAGATTATGGAAATTTAAAGTTTTCACACCTTAAAACTGATTTAAATAAAAAACTAGATATAAAATTTGAAGATAAAATAAAAGATAGAAGGATATGGTGTGCCGCTAGCACTCATTCACCGGAAGAAATATTGTGCGCTAGATCTCATCTAGAAATTAAAAAAAAATATAATAATATTTTAACTATTATAATTCCCAGACATATAGATCGGAGTAAAAAAATCTATAAAGACTTAACAAATTTAAATCTTAGAGTGGTTTTGTCTAATAACTTAGAAAGTGTGGGTGAAAACACTGATGTAATATTAGTAAACTCATATGGTGAGGCTCTAAAATTTTATAATATTTCTAAATGTGTTTTTCTTGGAAAATCTTTGACTGAATCTCTTATAAAGGATAGTGGGCAAAACCCCATTGAACCTGCAAGACTAGGGTGCAAAATTTTACATGGACCAAATGTAAGCAACTTTGAAGATATCTATAAATATCTTGAGACATTAAAGATTACCAAACAAATTAACAATTCAGCTGATCTTGCTCTTGCTGTAATTGAAATATTTAAACAAGATAATGCGAAAAACTCTACGATTATTAAAGAAATAGAAAATTATGGTCAAAATATATTTAAAAATGTGATGATGGAGTTAAAACAATATATATAAATAAGTATAATGATTTTTATTAAACCAAAGTTTTGGGCTAAAAATAAAATTTCATTCTTTTCGTTTTTGCTTTTTCCAATTAGCTTTATAATAAAGCTATTAGCTGCATCTAAAAAAATTTTTATAAAAAAACATATATGTTCAATTCCTATTATTTGCGTGGGAAATATTTATATAGGAGGAACAGGCAAAACCCCTCTTTGCGTAGAAATATTTTTAATTTTAAAATCTTTAAATATGAATCCAGTTTTTATAAGAAAAAAATATAACTCTTATCAAGATGAAGTTGATCTTCAGCAACAAAGAGGCCCAGTTTTTCAAAATAAAAAAAGAATAGACGCAATTAAGGAGGCTGTAATAAACAAAGCTAATATTGCTATTCTAGATGATGGTTTTCAAGATTTTTCTATAAATAAAGATTTATCAATTATATGTTTTAATGAGAAACAATGGTTAGGCAATGGTTTAACAATTCCGTCAGGGCCTCTAAGAGAAAATTTATCTTCTTTAAAAAGAGCTGATTGTGTCATCATTAACGGTAATAAAAATAAAAATATTGAAAATGAAATTGTAAAAAACAATAAGAAAATAAAAATATTTTACACTAAATACATTCCTACAAATTTAAATTTAATAAAAAATAAAGAAGTTATTGCTTTTGCTGGGATTGGTAACCCTGAAAATTTTTTTGATTTATTAAAAGATTATAATATTAATATTATTGATACAATAAGTTTTCCAGATCATTATAATTATAAAGATAAGGAATTAGAGGAATTAATTAATAAAGCTCAAGAACATAATCATATTTTGTTGACGACAGAAAAAGATTATTTGCGAATTAAAAAAAATCTTAGAAATAAAATTAATTATGTAAAAATTGACACTAAAATAGAAGATAGAAATGAATTTATTAATGAAATAAAAAAAATTATATGAAAATTTTTAAATATTTTTTTGAATTTGTAAGTGTAATTTCTTTATTTTCTATTTTTAAAATAATAGGTCTTAAAAATGCCTCAGATCTTGGTGGTGTTATTGGAAAATACCTTGGTCCATTTTTTAGATCAAAAAACATAACTGAACAAAATATAAAAATTGCTTTTGGGGAAATTAACAAAAAGAAAAAAATAGAAATTATAAATGGAATGTGGACAAATATTGGAAGAACTTTAGCGGAATATGTTTATTTAAAAGAATTTAAATTTAATAAAACAAAGTTTAGGCATATGAAAATTTATGGAACAGAATATTTGGAAGAAATTAAAAAAAATAATGAGTCTGTAATATTTTATTCTGGTCATTTTGCAAATTTTGAACTTATGGCTATGGAGCTAGATAAATTTGGAATTAATTGTGCTGCAATTTATAGACCTTTGAATAATTTTTTTTTAAATCCATTGATGGAATATTTAAGAATGAAATACATCTGCCCTCATCAAATTCCAAAAGGTAGAATAGGTATGAGAGAAATAGTGCAAAAAATAAAAAATCGTTTTAGTATTGCTATAATGGTTGACCAACGTGTTGGGGAAGGACCTAGAGAAAATTTTTTTAATAAACCAGCTCATACAACTACAATACCAGCGCAGCTAGCTTTAAAATTTGATTGTAAATTAGTACCTATCTTTTTGATAAGAAAAGGAGCTCTAGAATTTGAAATGACAATTCACAAACCTTACAAAATTGAAAAAAACAAGAATAATATAAAGGATAGTAAAAGCATTACTCTAAAAATTAATCAAAATTTAGAAAAAATGATAATAAAAAATCCAACACAATGGATTTGGTCTCATAATCGCTGGAAATAGATATGGGTTTAAAAAGAAATTCAAAAGGTGAAGTGGAAGAAGTTAAACCTCTCAGAACCCGCAAAGGGAGCATTTACCAAAGGGAGTCTAATACAATATTTAAAATCAGTAGATCAAAATTTAGTAATTTTTTGGAATGTAAAAGATGTTTTTATCTTGAAAGAGTTAAAGGATTAAAAGATCCTAGCATGCCAGGATGGTCTTTAAATTCTGCAGTCGACGAGCTGTTAAAAAAAGAATTTGATGAATTTAGAAAAAAACAAGAGCCTCATATAATTGTAAAAAAAAATAACCTTAATCTTGTCCCATTTAAACACGAACAGATGGATCATTGGAGAAATGCTTTAAGGGGAGGAATTTCATTTTTAGATAAAAATACAAATATAGAAATTCATGGTGGAGTTGATGATATATGGTTTGATCCTAACAAAAAAGAATTGGTAGTTGTGGATTATAAAGCTCAATCAAATAATAGACCTGTGGAAACTAAAAGTTATTTAAGTAACATTTATCATGGAGGTTACAAAATACAAATGGATATATATGTACATATTTTACGAAAGATGAACTTTAAAGTATCAGATATCGCATATTTTTACGTTTGTAATGCTAATAAAAATTTAGAAAAATTTGATGGAAAATTAAATTTTACTACAACCCTCATTCCGTACCAAACAAAAACTTTATGGATAGATAAAAAAATTATTGAAATGAAAGAAACTTTAGAATCTCAAAATGTTCCTGAAATTAATAAAACCTGTGAGCGGTGTATGTTTTTAAAAGCAGGAAAAGATTTTATATAATATTATTTTTTAATATTAATTACAGTGGCTGGGTCCAACCTAACATTAAACCAGTTAAGTCTAACATCTAAATGAGCTCCAGTAGCTCTTCCCGTTGATCCTACTGTGCCTATAATGTCCCCTTGTTTTACTCGTTGTCCTTTTTTGACCAATATTTTCTCCATATGCATATATAATGTTGAAATTCCGTGTCCATGATCAAATATTAAAGTTCCTCCTGTATAAAATAAATCTTTCTCTGCTAAAGTTACCGTTCCATCTAGCATAGCTTTAATTTTTGTACCTTTGTCAGCAGCAAAATCTAATCCGTAGTGAGGCCACTTCGGTTTACCATTTAAAATTCTTTGGCTTCCATAAACTCCAGTTATAATAGCATTTTCAACAGGAATAATAAATTTATTTTTAAAAAATGTTAATTCGCTATTAACGCTTCTAGCTACGCCTATTAATTTATTTTCTTTTTTAATTCTTTCGTAAAACTCTTCAGGTGGGGTTACTTTATTTTTTTCCAATCCATCTATTTTTTGAATATTATATTCTCTCTTTAAAACTCTTTTTATAAACCTTTCTTTATTTATTGTAATTACAACATCATTTTTTCTATCTCTAGAAAGTCCAAAAGCAAAAAAACCTTCTGGAGTAACTCTCACCTTTTTTTTATCAATAAAAATTTCTGAACCTGGATCGGTTTTTCCAAGAATAAATGACCCTTGGATAAACTTGCCGCTAAATGTAACTGCAAAACTTGAGGTTGTAATAAATAAAAATACTACTGCTAAAATAGCTCTCATTTTTTATTTAGCTCTTCATATCTCTGTTGAGCCTCTTTGGGTGAAAAATAAGCTTCTTGAAGCTCAACGTTCCAATAAGTTAATTGACTAAGCGATATATTGTTTCCTGAAACAGCGCAAACAACATAATCTCCGTCTTCAATAATTTCAAAGTTATTTGGTTTAAATTTAAGCTTTGCTTTAATTTGGTTCATGTATATTTATTTATAAATACTATTTATAATTATAATATATGAATTTTGCCGTTATAGGAAGTGGTGGACGTGAACATGCGCTTTGTTATAAATTAAAACAATCTCCAAAAATTGGAAATATTATATGTATACCAGGCAATGCTGGTACTAAAAAAATCGTAGAAAATATAAAAGAAGATATTTTAAATTTTGGTGGCATTTACAAGATCGTAAAAAAAAAAAATATTGATATAGTCATCATTGGTCCCGAACAACCTTTAGTCAACGGTCTGTCAGATTATCTTATTGAAAGAAATATTAGAGTTTTTGGTCCTGATAAATTTGCTTCACAGTTAGAAGGTTCAAAATCATTTATGAAAAACTTATGCAAAAAAAATAATATTCCTACAGCTGACTTTGCTGTCTTTTACAATTTTAAAGATGCTTCTAATTTTATTGAAAAAAACTCAATTCCAATAGTTGTTAAAGCTGATGGTTTGGCTTCTGGGAAAGGAGTAACAATATGCTACTCTAAAAAGGATGCTCTAAAAAATACTAAAGAAATTTTAGAGGGCAAATTTAAATCATCTAAAAAAGTTGTTTTAGAAGAATTTCTAGACGGTGAAGAACTAAGTTATTTTGCCGTAGTTGATGAAAACGGTTATCGTTTTTTTGGCTCGGCTCAAGACCATAAAAGAGTTGGCGAAAAAGACACGGGACCAAATACAGGAGGTATGGGTTCATACTCTCCTGCTCCTTTATTTACAAAAGAACTAGAAAAAAAAATAGAAAAAAAAATCATTGAACCTACCCTTCAAGCCATGAAAGATTTAGATCATCCATACAAAGGTTTTTTATATGCAGGTTTAATGATTAAAAAAGGAGAACCCTATTTAATAGAATATAATATTAGAATGGGTGACCCTGAATGCCAGGTCCTTATGATGAGGTTAAAATCAGATTTGTTAGAGATTGTAGATTGCGCAACTAAAAATAAAACAAATAAATTAAAAATTGAGTGGGCTGAAAAAAGTTCTATTACTATTGTTTTGTGTGCAAACGGCTATCCTTCTTCCTATATTAAAAATAGTGAAATTAAAAATTTACCAGATTTAAAAATAGATAAAAATAATCAAATTTTTCATGCGGGAACGTATGAAAAAAATAATAAAATTTACTCTATTGGAGGAAGAGTTTTAAGTATAACAGCATCTTCAAAAAATTTAAAAGACGCGCGGCAAGTCTGTTTTAACATTATAAAAAAAATAAATTGGAAAGATGGTTTCTTCAGGAAAGATATTGGTTGGAGAATAATAGGTAATAAATAGTGATGAGAATTATTGGTGGCGATTTAAAAGGATCCTCTTTATTTTTTTCTCAAAATGAAAATACAAGACCATTAAAAGATATGGCTAGAGAAAGTATTTTTAATTTACTTATTCACTCAAATAAAATTTCTTGTAAATTAGAAAAATCAAGTATTTTAGATTTGTACTCTGGAACAGGATCTTTTGGTTTGGAATGCCTATCAAGAAAAGCAAAAAAGGTTTTTTTTATTGAAAAGAATAAAAATATTATTGAGATATTGAAAAAAAATATTAATAAACTACAATTTAAAGAAAGAGTAGAAATTTTCTTTAATGATGTTTTTAAAGTTATACGTAATCAGGACATTTCCAAAGCAAAATTTAATATTATTTTTTGTGATCCACCATTTAAAAATATTGATGTAAAACAATTAATTGAATTAATTTATAACAAAAAATTATTGATAAAAAATGGTATCATAATTTTACACAGAAATAAAAATACCATAGAAGAACTTCCAAATAATTTTAAAATATTAGAAGAAAGATGTTATGGGATATCCAAAATAATTTTTGGACAATTTTTACATTAATATCTTTTTTGTTTCAATTTTAACTTGTTCTACCGCAGGCTGATCAAAAGGATCTAGCTTCATTAAAGCCGCTAAGAGAATAGTTTCTAATGCAAAGAAAGTAAAAATCTGTCCCAACTCTTCTTCGTTATTTTTATTAAACGTAATTTGTCTAAATGGAATTTTTTTTATTTTGAAAATATTTTTAACAGCATTACATTGTGCTTCTATAACAGAGCTTAAATTTTTATTTTTTAAAAATTGCATATTTTTCGGTATAATACTTTGGTTGATCTTTAGTTTATCTTTTTTTTTTGATGAATTAAAAAAAGTAAAAAATTTATCTTTTGGGCCATCTAAATAAAGTTGCAAGAGACTATGGTGATCCTTGGGGCCAAATGATAAAATTGGATTAACTCCTTTGCCTTTTTTTCCTAAACTTTCTGCAACTAATTGTTGATACCAATATCCCAAATCATTTAAATTAGAATCATAGCTCAAAATAACTGAATTATTAATTTTTTTGGAGATAAATGCTGATATGAAAGCCACGTTTTGGATTAAGATAGAAGTAAATTTTTTATCTTTTAATAATTTTTTTAAATTCTTAAATTTTTTTAAATTTAAGCCCATTAAAGCAGCTGGAAACATACCTGTTTCTGATAACACCGAATAACGTCCACTTATATATTCTTTATGTTTAATAAATTCAGCTTTATATTTATTTGCTATATCCAACAATGCATTATCATTAGGTTGAGCAATTATAATCAATTTATTCTTTAATTTTTTTTTTTTAAAAATTATACCTAGGTTTACAATTGTTTCTATAGTCCTCCCAGACTTGCCAGCTATAATAAAACAAGAATTTTTTAAATTTTTTATTTTATTATACTTTGAATTTAAATCTAAATCTAAGTTATCAAAAAAAAATACATTTTTTTTAATTTTTTCTTTAAAAAAAGAATAAATAGTTTTAGTACCTAAAATTGATCCACCCATTCCAATTATAATAATATTTTGATAATTGGAGAATTTTTTAATTGTTTTTAACGAAAAATCAAACTCATAATTTTTTTCGTACGATTTTAGTAATGGTATTTTAGAATTTTCAAAATCTTTTACAAATGAATTAAAAAAAAATCTAGTTTTTTTAAGATGATGTTGATAATTTTTTATATTATTTTTTTTTCCTAAAAAAAAATTTTCTATTTTCACCATTTATTTAGATTTTATTTTTTTTAATATAGAATTTTCAATAGAGCTGGATTTACTTGTGACTTCTTCTATAGAGTCTCCTAGGTTTTTTTCAAAATCTGAAATATCTTCTGATGCTATCTCATCTGGTTCAGGTAAATTTTTGTAGTCTGGCGGAATAATAAGAGGGTCTTTTTTTTTTATTAAAAATTCATCTGTTGATAATTTCTTGGAACCTGTAACGCCTCGCTTAACACTATCACAAGATGTGATCAAAAAAATTATACTAAACATATATATTATATAATTAACTTTTTTCATTAATTTCATCTTTTTTAAAAATTTCAACTACCATCAGTCCAATTATACCTAATGTTATAAAAATATCAGCAACATTAAACACAAACCAGTGATAATTATAAAAATGTACATCTATAAAGTCAGGCACAGCATGATAGTAGATTCTATCGAATAAATTTCCTATAGATCCTCCTATGACTATTGCGATCAAGTAAATAGAAATATCTTTTGATTTTATAAGAAAAATAATAAGTACTATATTAACAAGTAGTATTATTACTGTAAGCATATGGTAATAAATATTTGCCTCCATTGAGCCTAATCCAAAACCAATGCCAGTATTCCATATAAGATAAAAATTTAAAAATGGAAATATATAGAAGTCAATGTCTACTCCTTTTGCTTGCAGGTTTAGTAAATATAACTTAGTGATTCTATCGAAAAAAAAGATGGATAAAATAATAATAATTCTTTTCATTTTTATTGACTTTATAAACTACATCTTTTACATGCTGTTACAAAAATTTTCCAGCATCTTGGGCATTTTTTCCCTTCAGCTTTTTTTACTAAAACCTTTACATCTTGTATTTCTTCCAATTTAAAAAAATCGTCTCCGCTTTTTAACTCCTTAACTTCCACTTTCGAAGTTATAAAACTTTCAGGTAGATCAAAATCTTTAATTATTTTTAAATAATCTTGGCTTAAGTAAACCTCGACATCAGCCTCTAGGCTAGATCCTATATCTTTAGTTGCTCTTTTAATCTCAATGGCTGCATTTACTACTTTTTTAATGGTTTTAAATTTTTTCCACTTATCAAAAAGTTTTTCATTTTTCCAACTTTTTGGAATTTTGGGAAATTCCTGCAGGTGAATACTCGAATTGCTATTTTTGTTTATTATTTGAAAAATCTCTTCAGTTGTAAAAGACAATATTGGCGCAAACCATTTTAGTAGCATGTCTAAAATTAAACCTAATAAGTTAATGCATGTTTTTCTTTTAACTGATGATTGTGGATCGCAATAAAGTGTGTCTTTTCTTATATCAAAATAGAAAGCTGATAATTCTAGTGAACAAAAGTTAACCAATTCTTTGTAAAGTTTATGAAAATTATATTCTTTAAAATATACTTCAAAATTTTTATCAAGTATAAAAATTTGATGTAAAATAAAACGTTCGAGTTCAGGCCACTTATCAATATCCTTCGAATTTATATCAAAATTAGTCTTATTATCATTTAAATTTCCTAACAAAAACCTAAAAGTATTTCTAATTTTTCTATAGGATTCTGCGTGTTGTTCTAAAATTGAGTGATCTAATTTTAAATCTTCAGAGTAATCTGATGCTGCCACCCAAGTCCTTAAAATATCTGCCCCATATTTTTTAAGTATGTCTTCCGGTGCAATAACGTTTCCTATAGATTTTGACATTTTTAAACCTTTACCATCAACAACAAATCCATGAGTAAGAATACTCTTATACGGAGCTCTACCTCTTGTGCCGCAAGACTCTAGTAGAGATGAATGAAACCAACCCCTATGTTGATCTGAACCCTCTAAATACATTGAGGCTGGCCACATTAAATCTTTTCTTTTTTCTAAAACATAACTATGTGAAGATCCGCTATCAAACCAAACTTCTACTATATCGTTAGTTTTTATATAATCTTCTTTTTTATATTTTTTTCCTAAAAATTTTTGAGGATCATCTGTAAACCAACAATCAGATCCCTCTTTTTCATAAATTTTTGCAATATTTTCTATTACATCTAAATCTCTTAGAGGTTCCTTTGTTTTCTTTGAAACAAATAAAGGTAATGGCACGCCCCAAATTCTCTGTCTAGAAATACACCAATCTGGTCTTGTCTCTATCATTGATCGTATTCTAGCTCTTCCTCTCTCTGGAAAAAAAACTGTTTCATCGATTGCTTTAAGAGCTTTTTTTCTCAAGTGATTAATTTCCATTGAGATAAACCACTGAGAAGTTGCTCTATAAACTAACGGAGCTTTTGATCTCCATGAATGTGGAAAACTATGTTTAAGCTTACTGTTGCCTAATAGACTTTTATGCTCAGCTAATTTTTCTATTACTTGATTGTCAGCTTTAAAAATATGAGTCCCAGCAAAAAAAGGAATATCTTCAGCATACAAACCTCCATCATTAATGGTATTGGATGCTTTAATTCCATGTTTTAAACAAAGGTTAAAATCATCTGGGCCATGACTTGGCGCAGCATGCACTATGCCCGTTCCTTGATCTAATGTAACAAAATCCCCTTCTAACATTGGAACATCATATTCATAACCCATATTTTTCAAAGGATGCGAGCAAATAGTGTTTTCTAGATCTGCCCCACTAAACTCTTTTAAAATTTTAAAATCTTTAAAATTACAATCTTCAGAAACTTTTTTTACTAATTCGCTAGCTATGATTATATTTTGATCTTTAAAATCACCGGTATCATTGCCCATTTGAACAATTGAATATTTAATTTTACTACTATACACCAGAGCTCTATTGACCGGGATCGTCCATGGAGTGGTTGTCCATATTGCAATAGAAGAATCTTTTAAAAAATTCCCCTTAGATTTTTTAACTTTAAATGAAGTATAAATAGTATTTGATGTATGATCTTTATACTCTACTTCGGCATCAGCTAATGCTGTTTTTTCAACCGTAGACCAAAGTACTGGTTTATAACCTTGGTACAAAGAGCCATCTAATAGAAACTTTCCTAACTCTCTAACTATTTGAGCTTCTGCTTCAAAGCTCATTGTGGAATAATAATTATCCCAGTCACCTTCAACACCTAATCTTTTAAACTCCTCAATGTGAACTTTAATCCATTTTTCTGCGAATTCTCTACATTCTAATCTAAAATCATTTATTGGAACCTCATCCTTATTTTTTTTATTTTTTTTATAATTTTCTTCAATTTTCCATTCTATTGGTAATCCATGACAGTCCCACCCAGGAACATAAACTGAATCCTTGCCACTCATCTGATGAAATCTAGTTATTATATCTTTTAAAATTTTATTAAGGGCTGTTCCCATGTGTATATGACCATTTGCATATGGAGGGCCATCATGTAGAACAAATTTTTCTTTTCCTTTTCTAGATTCTCTTAATTTTTTATATAAACTTAAATTAGCCCAAATTTTTAAAATTTCAGGCTCCTTATTCGGTAGGTTTGCCTTCATTGAGAATGAAGTTTTTGGTAAATGAATATCTTCTCTGCTCATAATACTAACTTTGTTTTTAAACCTTTTTTTGCAAAAATAACATCTTTATTCATTTGCTTTATTAAATCTGTTGAATTTTTAAACTTTTTATCAGATCGTAAAAATTTTAAGAAATATACTCTTAATTTTTTTCCATATAGATTTTTTTTAATACCAAATAAATTTACCTCTAAAAATACTTTTTTTCCCTCAAAAGTTGGACGAGTTCCTAAATAGGCAGCTCCTCCATACATCTTTCTCTTGCCACCTATCATTATCTTAACTGAATATATTCCGGCTTTTGGTAAAATATAATTTTTAATATTGATATTGCAG
>CAJQRW010000071.1 GCA_905612415.1 uncultured Pelagibacteraceae bacterium | reverse complement strand
AATACGGTCCTTTCACTGGATCAATTAATTCATCTATGCTTAAAAAAGCAGGAGCTGATTATATAATATTAGGACATTCTGAAAATAGATTTGAAGGTGAGTCTAACAAAGTTATAAAAAAAAAAATTATCTCTTCACACAAACAACGATTGAATGTAATTTTTTGTATAGGCGAAACAATTAATGAGAAAAGAAATAATAAAACATTTGTTGTTTTAAGTAAGCAGATTAAGGAATCTATTAAAGAAATTAAAAATTTAAACAAAATTATTATTGCCTATGAGCCTGTATGGTCAATTGGAACAAATAAGATCCCCAAAATAGCAGAATTAACAAATACTATTAAATTTATTAAAAGTGAATTTAAAATTTTATTAAAAACACAAAAAAATCCAGTTGTTCTATATGGAGGGTCAGTTAATATTAAAAATATTAGTTTATTTTCGTCAATTTCATTGTTAGATGGTTTTTTAATTGGTGGAGCCTCACAATCATCAAAAAAATTTATTGATATAGTGAAAAATTACTATAAGTAACTGTTATGGAAAATATTATTTTAGTTATAAATGTGATTTTAGCTATTATCTTGGTTGTGGTAATACTTTTGCAAAAATCTGAAGGTGGAGCGTTAGGATTAGGAGCTTCACAAGATAGCTTTGTATCTTCAAGATCAGCAGGCAGTTTTTTAACAAAAGCAACCGCAATAATTGCAACACTTTTTATAATTACTAGTATTTCTCTCACAATTATGTCGAAAGATAATTTTTCATCAAGATCTGTCCTAGAACAGGTTGACGAAACAGAAGATGCTTCTGAACCAAAAATTCCAAAATCAGAGTAATTTTATCTTTATTTTTTATAAATAATTAATTATACTACTGTTCCATGGCGCGATATATATTTGTCACTGGCGGCGTGGTTTCATCTCTTGGAAAAGGATTATCATCCGCATCACTAGCTTACTTATTGCAATCAAGAGGTTTCAAAGTAAGAATTAGAAAATTAGATCCTTATTTAAATGTTGATCCAGGAACCATGAGTCCATTTCAACATGGTGAAGTTTATGTAACTGATGATGGAGCAGAAACCGATTTAGATTTAGGTCATTATGAAAGATTTTCAGGAATTTCAGCAAAAAAAACAGATAATATAACAACTGGAAAAATTTATAATGACGTATTAAAAAAAGAACGACAGGGAAAATATTTAGGAAAAACTGTTCAAGTTATTCCACACATTACTAACAGAATTAAAGAATTTATTAGGAACGATGTTGTTAAAGAAGATTTTGTAATATGCGAAATTGGTGGAACCGTAGGAGATATAGAAAGCCTTCCTTTTTTAGAGGCTATAAGGCAATTTTCAAATGAGATAGATAAAAAAAATACTTTATTTATCCATCTTACTTTAGTTCCTTACATGAAAGCTTCAGATGAAACAAAAACAAAACCTACCCAACATTCTGTAAAAGAATTAAGAAGTATTGGTATTCAACCAGATATTATTATTTGTAGATCTGAAAGATCTATCCCTTTAGATCAAAAAAAGAAAATTTCTTTATTTTGCAATGTAGCAATTGAAAACGTAATAGAAACCGTTGATGTAAAAACGATTTATGAAGCTCCAATAAGTTTTAATAAAGAAAAACTAGATGAAAGAGTATTAAAATTTTTTAAAATTAAATCTAAAAAGAAAGTCAATCTTCAACCCTGGAAGAAAATTACACATTTAGTTTTAAATACGAAAAATAATGTAAACATTGCAATAATTGGAAAATATGTTGAACTCAAAGATGCGTATAAATCTTTAGATGAAGCTTTAACGCATGGAGGAATAGCAAACAATTTAAAAGTTAATCTCAAAAGAATTGAGTCTGATAATCTTAAACCAAGTCAAATTAAGAATAAGTTAAAAGGTGTTGCAGGGATTTTAATACCAGGCGGATTTGGAAAAAGAGGAACGGAAGGGAAAATTGCAGCTATTAATTATGCTAGAAAAAATAAAATACCTTTTTTAGGAATTTGTTTTGGAATGCAAATGGCAATTATAGAATTTGCTAGAAATAAGTTAAACATTAAAAATGCAACATCTAGTGAGTTTGGTTCATCTAGGGCTTCAGTTGTAGGGTTAATGAGCGAATGGATGAAGGACGGTAAATTAATGAAAGGAACCGATAAAGATTTAGGTGGAACAATGCGATTAGGAAGTTATGAAGCAAGACTTAAAAAAGACACAAAGATAAGCAAAATTTATAATTCTTTTAAAATTAAAGAAAGGCATCGTCATAGATATGAAGTTAATATTAATTATAAAGAAGATTTTGAAAATAAAGGAATGATTTTCTCAGGCTTGTCTCCAGATAATAAATTACCAGAAATAATTGAATTAAAGGATCATCCTTGGTTTATAGGAGTTCAGTTTCATCCTGAATTTAAATCTAGACCTTTAGCGCCGCATCCTTTATTCTCTTCATTTATAAAGGCTGCAAAAATCAATTCAAAAAAATGATAAATCATAAAGTAAAATGCTCTAATTTTGAAATTGCCAACGATAAACCTT
The DNA here is from genome assembly GCA_905612415.1 of uncultured Pelagibacteraceae bacterium. Lineage (GTDB taxonomy): Bacteria > Pseudomonadota > Alphaproteobacteria > Pelagibacterales > Pelagibacteraceae > AG-414-E02. The sequence continues at coordinate 3,442 of CAJQRW010000071.1, read as the reverse complement.
TTACCTTAATCGCCGGACCTTGTCAGCTGGAAAATGAAGCACATGCAATGAAGATTTCAACTGAATTAAAAAGAATTACAGGTGATTTAGGAATTAACTTAATTTACAAAACATCATTTGATAAAGCCAACAGAACAAGTTTAAAAGGAAAAAGAGGTATGGGTTTAGAAAAATCTCTACCTATATTTGATAAAATCAGAAAAGAAGTTGGGGTTCCAATTTTAACAGATATCCACACAGCTGAACAATGTTCAATTGTTGAAGAACATGTAGATGTTTTACAAATTCCTGCTTTCTTATGTAGACAAACAGATTTATTGATAGCAGCAGCCCAAACAGGAAAAATTATTAATGTAAAAAAAGGACAGTTTTTAGCACCTTGGGATATGGCTAACGTAATTAAAAAAATTGAAGAATCAGGAAATAAAAATATTTTAATCACAGAAAGAGGAGCTAGCTTCGGTTACAATACTCTTGTTTCTGATATGAGAGCTTTACCAATTATGTCTAAGTTTGGTTTTCCAATTGTGTTTGATGCTACACACTCTGTTCAACAGCCAGGCGGAATGGGAGAGAAAAGTGGAGGTCAAAGAGAATTTGTTCCTTACTTAGCTCGCGCTGCAATTGCTGTGGGTGTTAGTGCAATTTTTATGGAGACGCATGAAGATCCAGATAACGCTCCATCAGATGGTCCAAATATGGTTCCATTAAATGAAATTAAAAATTTATTAAAAAAATTAACTGAGATCGATAAGTTAGTTAAATAATAATGTCAAAAATCAAAACTGTAAAAGGAAGACAAGTTTTTGATAGTAGAGGAAACCCTACTGTAGAAGCTGAAGTTTTATTGGATAATGGCATTTCTGCAACCGCAATATCACCTTCTGGAGCATCTACAGGTACTTTTGAAGCTCATGAATTAAGAGACCAAGATAAAAATAAATTTTTAGGTAAAAGTGTTAATACTGCAGTTGAAAATATAAATAATCAAATTTCGTCTAAATTGAAAGATCTTAATTCTAATGATCAGAAAAATATTGATAAAGTTTTATTAGAATTAGATGGAAGCGAAAACAAAACAAATCTAGGAGCAAATGCTACACTTGCAGTATCATTAGCAAATTCAAAATGTTCTGCTTTATCAAATCAAAAATCTCTTTTTAAAAATTTAGGAAATAATTTTTCTTTACCTATTCCATTGATGAATATCCTCAACGGTGGAGCGCACGCAGACAATGATTTGAATGTTCAAGAGTTTATGATTAGACCTGACTCTGCTAAAAACTTTATGGATGCAATTGAGAAATGTTATTTAGTTATTCAAAATTTAAGGGAATTATTAAAATCAAAAAAAATGCTTACAAATGTTGGTGATGAAGGTGGTTTTGCTCCATCAATAAATACCAATGAGGAAGCTTTAGAATTGATTGTTGATGCGACAGAAAAATCAAATCTAAAACCAGGCAAAGATGTTGTTATTTGTTTAGATGTTGCAGCTAACGAATTAATTAATGAAAAAGGGCAATATTCTATTCAATCAAAAAATTTTACATCAGTTGATGATGTTATTAATTATTATAAAAAATTAATATCAAGCTATCCAATAAAATCTATCGAAGATCCTTTTGCTGAAGAAGACTGGGAATCTTGGAAAAAAATAACTAACGAAATAGGAAACAATGTTCAAATAGTGGGTGATGATTTATTTGTTACAAACCTTAAACGTCTAGACAAAGGTATTAAAGAAAAGTCAGCTAATTGTATTTTAATCAAACCTAATCAAATCGGAACTTTAACTGAAACTATGAATGTAATTAATGTAGCTCAAAAAAATGGATTCAAGACTATTATTTCTCATCGTTCAGGAGATTCGGAAGATACATTTATATCTGATTTGGCTGTAGCAACAAACTCTTCACAAATTAAAGCAGGATCTCTCGCTAGATCTGAAAGAGTGGCTAAATATAACCGTTTATTAAGGATAGAAGAGGAGCTTGGCAATTCTAAAAAAATGGCTAAGGTTTAAATAAATGAGATTTGTAGAAATAATTAAAAATAAAAAATTTTCTTTGTTAAGCATTTTCTTATTTCTTTACGTCATTCTAAATTTGTTGGATGGAGAAAGAGGTCTTATATCGTACTTTGAAAAACAAAAAAAAATTAATCAACTTTTAAATGGAAAAAATTTATTAACTTCTAAATTAGTTTTAATTGAAAAACAGAATACTTTATTAACAGATGTTATTGATACTGATTATTTGGAAATTTTGTACAGAAAAAAATTTATGGTAGGTAAAGCTAGTGAAAAAATTTACATTAAATAGAATTAATGAAAGCTAGACATCCAGAAAAAGTAAATAACCCAATCCATCCAATCAAAAAAAAACCCAGCTGGATAAGATCAAAAATTATTGATACTCAAAACTACGTTAAAACTAAAGAAATTATAAATAAGAAAAATTTACATACTGTATGTCAAGAAGCTAGTTGCCCAAATATATCTGAATGCTGGAGCAACAAGCATGCTACATTTATGATAATGGGAGATACATGCACTAGAGCGTGTTCTTTTTGTAACGTAAAGACAGGGAAACCAATTTTTTTAGACCCCAAAGAACCCAACAAAATAGCTTTAGCAACTAAAGAATTAGAATTAAAACATGTAGTAATTACTTCAGTAGATAGAGATGATTTAGAAGATGGTGGCGCTACACATTTTTCGAAAGTAATAAAAGAAGTAAGAAAACTTAATAAAAATACTACTATTGAGGTTTTAACTCCAGATTTTTTAAGAAAAGGAGATGCCTATAAAAAAGTTGTTGAGGCTAACCCAGATGTTTTTAATCACAATATTGAAACAGTTCCACGCCTGTATAGAAAAATAAGACCAGGGTCAAAGTATTTGGCTTCAATTAATTTGTTGAAATCTGCTAAAAAAATTAATAAGAAAATATTTACAAAATCAGGAATTATGATGGGTTTAGGCGAAACTAAAAATGAGGTCTTGCAAGTTATGGATGACTTGTTAGACGCTAATGTAGACTTTTTAACCATTGGTCAATATCTTCAACCCACAATAAAGCATTACCCTTTAAAACGTTATGTACACCCTAATGAATTTAATGATTTCAAAGAAATAGCTTTATTAAAAGGTTTTCTAATTGTTGCATCCTCACCACTTACAAGATCATCATATCATGCTGATGAAGATTTTTCTAAAATGAAAAAATTAAGAGAAGAACAAATACAATGCCGTCTGCTTCAATAAAAAAAAAGGTTTCTTGTACAAAAGAAAATTTAATCAAAATGGTGCTCGATATTGAAAAGTACCCAGAATTTGTACCATGGTGTCTTGATTCAAAGATTCATAAAATTGTTGACAAAAAAAATACAATAGAAATTACAGCAGATCTTACTATTGGAAAAAGTTTTTTTAAAGAGA
>CAJQRW010000070.1 GCA_905612415.1 uncultured Pelagibacteraceae bacterium | reverse complement strand
TATTTCTAATTTTTTTATAATCGCTGGATGAATTTCTCCAAAATATGCTAATTCTTTTCCATCAATAGAATCGAGAGATATTAAGCCTGATCTTCCTGGATGGTACCATTTCTTTGTTTTGTTACTAATCACTAGTTTAGAACTATTAACACCAACTTCGTTTAAAGTTTTTAAAACATCATTTTTAATATCAAATACATCAAAGTTTCTTTCTTTTTCAATCCAGTTTTTTCTAGAATATTTTCCTGTTTTTATAGCTCCAATCATTGTCAATTGTTTTCCAGGCTCTTTTCCTTGAAAGGTTGGGCCAATTTCAAATAGCATGAGATCCTCAAAATTTCTATTTATATTTTTTTTTGCTCCAATAATTAAATTAGAATATAATGATGTTCTCAAAATATCTGCATCACTCGAGATGGGGTTTGATAATTTTATATCGTTTGTCAATTCAGAAAAAAAATTATCTACTTTTGAATCAGTAAAAGACCATGTAATAGTTTCATTAAAACCTTTTGCAGCAACAGATCTTTGGGAAAAATGAAAAAGTTTTTGTTTTGCATTTAATGTCTCTTTAATATTTTCCTTTTCAGGTTTTATTAAAGGTATTTTGCTATAACCTTTGATCCTCACCAATTCTTCAATAAGATCTATATCTTCCTTAAGATCTGGTCTCCATGAAGGAGTCAGAACTTTAATGCTTTTTTTTTCTTCTTTTATTTCACATCCTAATGCATTTAGGATTTTTTTAGTGTCAAATTTTGTAATTGGGTATCCAATGATACTTAAAAATTTATCATTATTTAAATTTATTAATTTACTATTATTTTTAAATTTACCAACAATTGAAAATTTACTAGGCTCACCTCCACATATATCTAAAACCATGCACATTGCTAATTCCAAACCCATTTGTATTGAGTTTGGATCTATACCTCTTTCAAATCTATACTTTGCATCAGTATCTATATTTAAAAATTTTGCAGTTTTTCGGATTTCTGTGGGGTAAAAATAAGCAGACTCCAATAAAATATTTTTAGTTGAAAACTCTGTACCAGATCTGGTTCCACCAATAATTCCTCCAAGTCCTAACACTCCTGATTTATCAGTAATTACACACATATTATTATCTAATGTGTATTTATTTTTGTCCAAAGCTTCAAAAGATTCATTTTTTTTAGAATTCCTTACTATTATTTCTTGATCAATTTTATCAGCATCATATGCATGCAAAGGTCTATTTAAATCAAACATTATATAATTTGTAATATCAACAATTGCTGAAATTGGTTTTAGACCTAGTGACATAATTTTTTTTTTAAGCCAGTCTGGACTTTCTTTATTTTCAACATTTTTTATATAAACACTTCCAAAAACACCACACCCTTGGTTTTTATCTTTATTTATTGAAATTTTAATTGGTTGTTTAAATTTTTGATTTATTTTTATCGGAGGCTGTTTTCTTAATTTACCTAAACCTGATGCAGCTAAATCTCTTGCAATACCTCTAATGCCTAAGCAGTCTGGTCTATTTGGGGTGATTGCTATATCTGCCACTTCTTCTGTTGAACTTCTAAAATACTTTTTTCCAATATTTGTTTCATTTTTCTTTAATTCAATAATTCCGTCTTTTTTATCAGATTGATTAAGCTCGTTCCCTGAGCAAAGCATACCAAAAGATTCTTCTCCTCTAATTTTTGCAACTTTTAATTTCATTTTACTTTTTGGTATTATTGATCCAGGAGGAGCATAAACAGTAAATAATCCTTCTCTAGCATTGAGAGCTCCGCACACAACCTTTGTCAGTTTTTCTTTCCCTATGTCAACTTCACAAATATTTAACTTGTCTGCATTGGGATGTTTTTGAGATTTTATAATTTTGCAAATAATAAAATTATCTAGGTCACTAGTAGCTGATTTTATATTTTCAACTTCAAGACCAATTTCTGTCAAACGGTCGGTTATTTGCTTTAGGTTTGCATTGGTGGTTAAATGATTTTTTAACCATGATAAAGAAACTATCATCTACTCAGACCTCTATAGTTAGTTGGCACATCAAGTGGATCAAATCCGTAAAACTCTAACCACCTAATATCACTTTCAAAAAAAGCTCTGAGGTCATTAATTCCATATTTAAGCATGGCTAGTCTATCTATTCCAACACCAAAAGCATAACCTTGATATTTATTTGAGTTTATTTTTGCATTCTTAAGCACATTGGGATGAACCATTCCACAACCAAGAATTTCTAACCATTTATCACCATCACCTATTTTAATTTTTCCATTTTCAATTTTATATCCAATATCAACTTCTGCTGAAGGTTCAGTGAAAGGGAAATGGCTAGGTCTAAATCTTATTTTAATTTTTTCAACTTCAAAAAATTTTTTTACAAAATAATATAAACAACCTTTCAAATGACCCATATTAATATTTGTATCAATATGAAGTCCTTCTAACTGGTGAAACATTGGTGAATGGGTTTGGTCACTATCACATCTATAGGTTCTCCCTGGTGCAATTATTTTAAATGGAGGTTTATCTTTAAGCATGGTTCTTATTTGAACTGGCGACGTATGAGTTCTCAAAAGCAGATCTTTGGATTCGTCAAGATAAAAAGTATCGTGCATATCTCTAGCAGGATGATTTTTAGGTGTATTAAGCGCAGAAAAATTATAATACTCATTCTCAACATCAGGACCTTCTTCAACTGAGAAACCAATTTCAGAAAAGATAGATGTTACTTCATCAA
>CAJQRW010000069.1 GCA_905612415.1 uncultured Pelagibacteraceae bacterium | reverse complement strand
TGTTAAAGCATTTAACTCAACTCTTATAGGTAATCTTCCTTGCAATTCGGGCAATAAATCAGAAGGTTTTGCTAATTGAAAAGCTCCAGAAGCAATAAATAATATATGGTCAGTTTTTATAGTTCCATGTTTGGTGCTTACAGTTGTGCCTTCTATTAATGGAAGCAAATCACGTTGCACACCTTCTCTCGAGACATCCCCACCCACTCTATCATTTCTTGCAGACACTTTATCGATTTCATCTAGAAAAACAATTCCATTATTCTCAGCTGAAATCTTAGCAGTTTTTATGATTGATTCTTGTTCAATCATTTTATCAGATTCTTCTGCGATTAGTATTTCGTGTGATTCCTTTACTGACATTTTTTTCTTTTTAGCCTTTTTAATATTTTTTCCAAGCATTTCAGATATATTTATCATTCCGACGTTTGCTCCAGGCATTCCAGGGATTTCAAAACTTGGCATACTTGATGCATCATTAACTTCAATTTCTATTTCATTTTTGTCAAGGTCACCACTTCTTAATCTTTTTCTGAAACTTTCTTTAGTAGCGACACTAGCTTTATTCCCAACAAGTGCACTAAGAACCCTTTCTTCTGCTGCTTGTGCAGCTTCTGTGTAAACTTCTTTTCGCATTCTTTCTTTTTCGATAGCAATTGATATTTCAAGCAAATCTCTAATAATTTGCTCCACGTCTCTTCCAACATAACCAACTTCAGTAAATCTTGTTGCTTCTACTTTAATAAATGGAGCTTCTGCTAGCTTAGATAGTCTCCTTGAAATTTCTGTCTTTCCAACACCAGTTGGGCCAATCATAAGAATATTTTTTGGCAACACTTCGTCTTTCATGGCTCCTTTTAAAGCTTGTCTTCTCCATCTATTTCTAAGAGCAATTGCTACGGCTCTCTTAGCAGCTTTTTGACCAATCACATATCGATCTAATTCAGAAACAATTTCTCTGGGTGATAAGGAGGAAACTACCGATCTATCATTTTTCGACTCTCTTATAGGAAGTGATGTAATGTTTGTTTTTGGCTTCATCTAATTAAATTTTTTCTAAAGTTATATTATTATTAGTGAATACACATATTTCAGATGCAACCTTGATCGACTTCCTTGCTATTTCTTCTGCTGACATTTTTGTTTCAATTAGTACTTTTGCTGCAGCCAGAGCGTAATTACCACCTGAACCTATTCCAATTATTCCACCCTCTGGTTCAAGAACATCTCCAGTGCCTGAAATTATGAAACTTTTTTCTTTATCAGCTATAGCCATTAAAGCTTCTAATCTTCTTAAATATTTGTCAGTTCTCCAATCTTTAGCTAATTCAACAGAAGCCCTAGTTAAGTTGCCAGCATGTTTTTCTAACTTAGCTTCTAATCTTTCAAACAAAGTTAAAGCATCAGCAGTCGATCCAGCAAATCCAGCTATAACATTTCTTTTTTCAATTTTACGGACTTTTTTTGCTGTGCTTTTTAGGACTGTATTACCAAAACTTACCTGCCCATCACCCGCAACTACAACATCATTGTCTTTTCTAATTAATATAATAGTAGTGCCGTGCCAGTTTGAATTGTTGCCCATAGTACATTCTATGTGGAGGTTTATTTAGCATCTTCAAGTCCTCAACCACACTTTATTGATATATTATTGAATTGTTTATAAACCTTGATATTGTAATGATAATAAATGGCGAGAAAAGCAAAAATAAATAGAAAGACCAAAGAAACCAATATTAATATTGAAGCAAACTTAGATGGTGTTGGTTTATATAAAATAGATACTAAAATAGGTTTTTTAAACCATATGCTGGAACAGCTATCCAAACATTCTTTGATAGACTTAAAGATATCAGCAAAAGGAGATACACATATTGATTTACACCACACAACAGAAGATACAGGCATCGCTTTAGGCGAATGTGTAAAAAAAGCTCTTGGATCCTCAAAAGGAATCAAGAGATATGGACATGCCCTCATACCAATGGATGAAACATTAACTCGTGTAACTATAGACGTTTCAAATCGACCATATTTAATATGGAAAGTAAATTTGAAAGTAGAAAAGTTAGGTGAGATGGATACAGAGCTTTTTAAAGAATGGTTTCAAGCTTTTTCGCAATCAGCAGGTATAACTCTACACGTTGAAAATATTTATGGTGATAATAGCCACCATATCATTGAATCTTGCTACAAAGGTTTGGCCCGATCTTTAAGACACGCTATAGAAGTTGATAAAAGAATTAAAAACAAAATTCCTTCTACAAAAGGTAAATTATAAATTTAAATGATTATATTCCCTGCGATAGATATCAAGGGAGGACGCTGTGTAAGACTTTTAAAAGGTGATTTTAAGAAAGTAACAAAGTATAAAAAATCACCATTAGATCAAGCCATAGAATTTTTTGATTTAGGCTTTGATAATATTCATATAGTTGATTTAGACGGAGCTTTAAAAGAAGATCCTATTAATGAAAATATTATTAAAGAAATAAGCAAAATTAATAAAGCCAAAATTCAAGTTGGGGGAGGAGTCAGATCATTAGATCGTATTAAAAAACTTTTAGATTTTGGTGTAGATAAAGTAATAATAGGTACTGCTGGTATAGAAAATATTAAATTTTTAGATAAAGCTTGTAATAATTTTTATAATAAAATTGCTCTATCAATAGATGTTCGTAATGGGTATATAGCTTTATCAGGCTGGGTAAAGCAGACCGATATATTAGCTACTGACTTTGTTAAAAATCTTAAACATATAAATATTTCTAGAATAATTTATACAGATATAAATAAGGATGGCACCAAAACTGGACCAAATCTTATTGACACAATTAATTTTTCTAATCTCACCAAGATACCAACAATAATTTCTGGAGGCATTTCATCAATCAATGAAATTATCGAAATAAAAGAAAATAAAAATTCAAATGTAGAGGGTGTAATTGTGGGTAAAGCAATTTATGATGGCAATATTGATATTAATAAACTTAGCGAGATAATTTAAATGCTAAAAAAAAGAATAATACCTTGCTTAGATATTAATAATGGAAGAGTAGTAAAAGGAATAAATTTTGTTAATCTAGTTGATGCTGGAGACCCCGCAGAACAAGCAAAAATATATAATGATAATGGCGCAGACGAAATCTGTTTTTTAGATATTGCAGCTTCGCACCAAAATAGAAATATTATTTTAGAAGTTGTAAAAAAAACAACAGAAAAATGTTTTGTACCATTAACAGTTGGTGGTGGAGTGCGTACACTCGAAGACATAAGCAGCTTATTGTTGGCTGGAGCTGATAAAGTTTCAATTAATACTGCCGCTATTAATAATGAAGATTTAATTAATGAAGGAGCTAAAAAATTTGGTTCACAATGCATTGTTGTTGCTGTTGATGCAAAAAAAACTTCTGAAAAAAAATGGGAGGTCTATTCGCATGGTGGAAGAAAACCTACAGGAAAGGATGTTTTAAATTTTGTAAGTAAAATGGAAAATTTAGGAGCTGGCGAAATATTGCTCACCTCCATGGATAGAGACGGAACAAAAAAAGGATATGATCTAGATCTTACCAAACAGGTATCAAATCTTATCAATATACCTGTCATAGCCTCAGGAGGCGCAGGAAATTTAGAGCATTTATATCAAGGGCTCAAAATAGGAAATGCAAGCGCTGTTTTAGCAGCTTCAATATTTCATTTTGGGGAATATTCAATATTAGAAGCTAAGCAATATTTGGACTCAAAAGGCATACCTGTTAGAATATAAAGATGCTAACACCATTAGAGGAATTAGTTAAAATTATCAGAACAAAAAAAAAATCTAATCCTGATAAGTCCTATACTAAACAATTATTAAGCAGTAAAAAATTGTGCATAGCAAAAGTAAAAGAAGAGCTGGAAGAATTAATCAAGGCCATTCAAAATGGGGAGCAAGAAAAACATGAAGCTGCTGACTTAATTTACCACTTATTTGTTTTTTTTGAGGTGAATAATATTAAAATTGAGAATGTTATGAATGAACTTAAGAATAGACAATCGATATCTGGGTTAGAAGAAAAATCTAATAGAGGATAAATTTTGTACGATAAAAATAATATTTTTGCTAAGATTTTAAGAGGAGAAATTCCTTGTAAAAAAATTTATGAAAGCGCCAATGTTCTTGCCTTTTATGATGTAAATCCTCAAAAAAAAATACACGCTCTCGTTATTCCTAAGGGAGAGTATATGGATTTAGATGATTTAAATTCAAAAGCTTCTGCAGAAGAAATGGTAGAGCTAATAAAAGCAATAACAATTGTAGCAAAAAAAATTGGCATTTCTGATTTAGTGAAGGGTGGCGGCTATAGAGCGCTGGTTAATGTTGGAGAAAATGGAGGTCAAGAAGTTCCTCATCTGCATTTTCATATTTTTGGTGGTGAAAAAATAGGTAAAATGGTTTCATGATAAAAATTTATGAAAAATAAACTAAATAGCAAAATAAATAATTTTTTTAATATAGCATTTAAAAACCATAAAAATAATAATTTTAATAAGGCTAGAGACCTCTATACAAAAGTTTTAACAATTAACCCTAACCATTTCGAAGCAATTTTTCTTTTAGGATCTTTATCAGTACAAACTAATGATTATAAAAATGCAAAAAATTATTTTGAAAAAGCAATTAAGATTATGCCTAACGATCCTAAGGTTTGTTATAATTTAGGTGTTGTTAATGTTGAGCTGCACAATATATCAACAGCAATAAAGTATTATGAAAAAGCAATTTTCCTTAAATCTGACCACACTAATAGCCATAATAATCTTGGACAAATCTTTTTAAAATTAGGAAAATATCAAAAGTCAGTTGTTTTTTTTGAACAAGCAATCAAAATAGATCCGAATAATGCAACTGCTCATAATAATTTAGGATTAGCTTTTAAAGGATTAAGTAACTTAAAAAAAGCAATAATTCATTACGAACAAGCTTTAAGCATAGATCCAAGTAACGCAATTTATAATACTAATTATGGAGAATTATTAGTTAATTTAAATCAGCATAAAAAAGGTTTAAAATATATTCAAAAAGGTTTTGGTTTTATAAGTTTTTCAGCAAATGGTTTTAAAATCGTATAAAAAAATGAAAAAAATTAATATTAAAATTACGAAGCAACCACATTTTATTGGATGCTGGAACTTGGAGAATAATAATCTATGCAATGATATAATTAATTTTTTTGAAAACAACAAAGTCAAACAAACCCCTGGAATCTTTTCTGGAGGAATCAATCCAGACGAAAAAAAAACAACAGATATTAGAATAAATCCCAATGATTTAAACAATCCATCTTATGTTTGTTTAAAAAAATATATTGAACAATTGCATAAATGTTATTTAGAATATCAAAATGAGTGGCCTTTTTTAAAATCCATACTAAAAAACATTCATATAGGAAGTTTTAATATTCAAAAATATTCTGCTGGAGATCATTTTTCAAAACTTCATAGCGAAAGAACATCTTTAACGGGTTTACATAGATTATTTGCTTGGATGACTTACTTAAACGAAGTGGAGGACGGTGGAAATACGAATTTTGAACATTATGGGGTGAAAATTAAACCTGAAACTGGCAAAACATTAATTTGGCCAGCGGAATGGACCCATGTACATGCTGGCGAAGTATTAAAAAGTGGAACCAAGTATATAGTAAAGCCCAAAGATAAAAATGATTGGGTGAACTTTACTAAAAACATGGGAAGTCTTCCAACCAAAGAAAGTGATTTTGTTTATAAAAATTCAAAAACAAGTCATGTACCAAAACTAGATTTACATGGGTTTTTTTTAAATGCAGCCAATAATGAAGTAAAAAAATTTATACTTGAATCTTTCGAAAGAGGTTATGAAAAGATTTTAATAATCACAGGAAAGGGATTGAGATCTAAATCTCAAAGTAATCCATACATTTCTGAGAAACTAGGAGTTCTTAAAAATTCTGTGCCAGATTATATTAAAAGTAATGAAACTTTATCTATTAAAATAAAAAGTATTTCTTCAGCTGAAATTAGAGATGGAGGTGAAGGAGCTATGTATATTTATTTAAAAAAAAATAAAAAATTTAGAGAATAAATTTAGATAAGTCGGTATCTTTTACAAGCTCACCTAGATTTTTTGTAACATAATTTGCATCAATGATAATTTTTTCACCATCTCTATCAGTTGCTGTAAAACTAATATCATCTAGCACTCTTTCAATAATAGTATAAAGCCTTCTGGCTCCAATATTTTCTATCGTAG
>CAJQRW010000068.1 GCA_905612415.1 uncultured Pelagibacteraceae bacterium | reverse complement strand
AAATCAGACAATCATTATTAAAAATGGATGTTGGAAACGTCACTGTTAAAAAATTTGGAAACGAAAATGATTATTTAGTTAAGATTGAAACGATCTCCTCTACTGACGATGATTATATTAAATCAATAAAGACTCAATTATCGTCTGATCTAGGTTCAGTTATTAATTTCAGAAGAGTTGAAAATGTTGGTCCTAAAGTAAGTAATGAATTATTTAAGGCTGGGCTATTATCTATCACTTTATCTTTAGCAGCGATGTTATTCTATATTTGGATTAGATTTGAATGGCAATTTAGTGTAGCTGCAATTTCTGCAATTATTCATGACATAATAATCACTATTGGCATTTTCTCTTTCGTTTCTTACGAAGTAAATTTATCTATTGTTGCAGCTGGTCTTACAATTATAGGTTATTCAATGAACGATACTGTTGTAATATTTGACCGTATAAGAGAAAATCTGAGAAAATTTACTAGTTTACCAATATCTGAAATTTCTAATACTTCAACAAATGAAACTCTGTCTAGAACTTTGATAACATCAATTACAACTTTACTAGCTCTTACTTCTATATTTATTTTTGGTGGAGAAATATTAAAAGGTTTCTCATTTGCAATGATAGTTGGTGTTGTTGTTGGGACTTATTCATCAATATTTGTTGCTACACCAATATTAATTTATACAAATGTAACTTCAAAAACTGTTTTAAAAGATGAAGACAATAAAACTGTCTAATAAAGATTCTGAGCAATTACCATTGAAAGCAACATTGGTAATGACAGCAATGTATTTACTCTAGAAGTTAACATAGCTGTTTTTGCTGACTTAGCTTTTTCTTCAGGCGAAACTTCAATTATACCAAGAGCTTTTTTTTGATTTGGCCAAATAATAAACCAAACATTGTAAGCCATTATTAAACCTAGCCACATTCCAACTCCAATAGCAGCGTTTTTACCACCACCACTTCCAATACCGAGTGTCATCGCTTGATGGACGTAACCATTTAAAGTAGCAACTATTAGACCAGTAATTATTGTTGCTAAAGCTGCCCATCTAAACCAAAAAAGAACTGCAGGAGCGATAACTTTACCAATAGCTGGTTTTTGTTCGTCTGGTATTTTGGCCATGCTTGGTATTTGAACAAAGTTTAAGTACCAAAGCAACCCTATCCACATAATACCTGCAAGGACGTGAAAATATCTAAATAACCAACTCCAAAAAATTTGATCAAAAGCCCAATCTCCTCCAGCAAAAAAGAGGCCAAGAAATAATAATATTGCTAGAAGTATTGATAGGTGAATTGTTTTAGATAGTGATTGTAATATGGATACCATAAATCATTATACCACTTTTTAAGATATAACTAAGCAGTTTTTTTCATTTTTGTGTTAATAATTTCTCTTAAAAAGTTACCTGTATAACTATTCTCTAATTGACTAACCTTTTCTGGGTTTCCTTCAGCTATAATTTTACCACCATTAACGCCACCTTCTGGACCCATATCCACAATCCAATCTGCAGTTTTTATAACATCTAAATTATGTTCTATAACTACTACTGTGTTTCCTAAAGCAACAAATGTTTGAAGAATTTCTAATAATTTTTTAATATCATGAGCGTGCAAACCGGTCGTCGGTTCATCTAAAATATATAAAGTCCTCCCAGTTGATCTTTTTGACAATTCTTTAGCTAATTTAATTCTTTGAGCTTCCCCCCCTGATAATGTTGTAGCTTGCTGACCTATTTTTATATAACCTAAACCTACTTTTTTTAGAGTAAGAAGTTTTGATCTTACTGCAGGTATATTAACAAAATATTCACAACCTTCATCAACGGTCATATTTAAAACATCGGCAATATTTTTTTCTTTAAATTTGATTTCCAATGTTTCTCTGTTATATCTACAACCTTTACAAACATCACAGGGAATATAAACATCAGGTAAAAAATGCATCTCATAAGTTATAACGCCGTCACCTTCACATGCTTCGCATCTTCCCCCTTTAACGTTAAAAGAAAATCTGCCAACTTTATAACCTCTAGTTTTAGATTCTGGTAAATTTGAGAACCAATCTCTAATAGGTCCAAAAGCACCTGTATAAGTTGCTGGATTAGATCTAGGTGTTCTACCAATAGGGGATTGATCTATGTCAATTATTTTATCAATTTGCTCAACTCCTTTATAGTTTCTAAAAGCTTTTGGAAGTTTTCTAGATTTATTGTTATTAAGCATTAAATTTAAAGCATTATATAAAGTATGAAGTATTAATGTAGATTTACCACTTCCAGAAACTCCAGTAACACAAGTAAATGTACCCAATGGAATTTTAAGATTTACATTTTTTAAATTATTTCCAGTAGCTCCTAAAATTTCCAAAAATCTACCATTTTTGGCTAATCTTCTTTTTTTAGGTATATGTATATTCATTTTTTTAGATAAATAATTGCCAGTGATGCTGTCTTTATTTTTTAAAATTTCATTCAAATCACCTTGAGCCACCACTCTTCCACCGTTAACTCCAGCTTCTGGACCAAGATCTATGATATGATCTGCATTTTCCATTGTTTCAGTATCATGTTCTACAACTATGACAGTATTACCTAAGTCTCTTAGTCTCTTTAATGCTTTAATTAATTTTACATTATCCTTTTGGTGCAATCCTATTGAAGGTTCATCCAAAACGTATAAGACACCTGTTAGTCCCGAACCAATTTGTGATGCTAATCTTATTCTTTGAGATTCTCCACCTGATAAAGTTCCAGATTCTCTTGATAAAGTTAAGTAATCCAAACCAACATTTAACAAAAAATCTAATCTTTCATTAATTTCCTTTAAAATATGCTGTGCTATTTTTTTTTCTTTTTCAGCCAGTTTAGTATTAAGACTCTCAAACCATTTTTTTACTTCAGAAATAGATTTGATTGTAACTTCACTTATATTTAGTTTATCAATTTTTACACATAAAGCTTCATCTTTTAGTCTCATTCCTTTGCATTTTTCACAATCAGACTCACTTTGATACTGAGAAATTTCTTCTCTTTTCCACTCACTATCAGTTTCTAAAAATCTTCTTTCTAAATTATTGACAATACCTTCAAAGGTTTTTTTTGTTGAATATTTTTCATGCCCATCATCATAACTGAATTTAATTTCCTCATCATTAGATCCAAAAAGAAGGACATCTTTTATTTCTTTTGTTAGTTTTTTCCACGGCTTATCTAAAGAAAATTTGTAATGTTTTGCTAATGAAGATAAAGTTTGAGCATAATATAAAAACTTTGATTTTGCCCAGGGTTCGATTGCTCCATCTGCTAAACTTTTTTTTGTATCTGGCACTACTAAACTTGGATTCACATTTAAATTAACGCCTATTCCTTCACATTCAGCACAAGCTCCATATGGACTATTAAATGAAAATAACCTTGGCTCAATTTCCTCAATTGTAAAGCCACTTTCCGGACAAGCAAATTTTGAAGAAAAAACTATTTTTTCAAACTTTCTATATTTTTTGGGTAGCGTTTCATTCTCATATTCAACAAATAGTAATCCATCTGATAAATTAAGAGCAGACTCAACTCCTTCAGCCAATCTATTTCCTAACTCATTATTAATAACTATTCTATCGACAACTATTGAAATATCGTGCTTTATCTTTTTATTTAAATCTGGAAATTCGTCTATATTATAATAGGAACCATCTACTTTTACTCTTTGGTATCCTCTTCTTTTATAACTTAATATTTCTTTTTTATATTCACCTTTTCTTCCTCGCACTATTGGAGCCAATAAATATATAGTATTTTTTTGAGGAAGAGTTTTGATCTTGTCTACAATTTCAGTGACACTTTGAGATTTAATTGGTTTTCCAGTAAAAGGTGAGAAGGGTGTTCCAGCTCTTGCAAACAAAACCCTCATATAATCATAAATTTCCGTGACTGTAGCAACTGTTGATCGTGGATTTTTTGATGTATTTTTTTGTTCAATAGCAATCGCAGGACTAAGACCTTCGATTAAATCAACATTTGGTTTTTTCATTTTATCCAGAAACTGCCGTGCATATGCTGATAAACTTTCAACATACCTTCTTTGTCCTTCTGCATAAATTGTATCAAAAGCTAAAGATGATTTTCCAGACCCAGAAAGTCCAGTAATTACTATAAATTTGTCTTTTGGTATTTCTAAAGAAATATTTTTTAGGTTGTGTTCTTTTGCCCCTTTTATAACGATTTTTTTAAGCATTTTTTTGAATTATATATCTAACCTATTAATAAAAAGATGGAAATATGTTATATTTGCATATATTAACAATTAATCTTTTAATTAATCTATAAAAAATATGGCAGGAAGTCTAAATAAAGTACTTTTAATCGGACGCTTGGGTGCTGATCCAGAAATCAAGCAAATGGTAAATGGAAAAAGTGTTGCTAGATTAAGCCTTGCCACAAGCAACACCTGGAAAGACAAAAATACCGGTGAAAAAAAAGAAAAAACAGAATGGCACCGGGTTGTTATTTTTAACGAAGGATTAGTTAATATTGTACAACAGTATGTTAAAAAAGGTGCACAAGTTTATATTGAAGGACAATTAACAACCAGGAAATGGAAAGACGAAAAAGCAGGTATTGATAAATATTCTACCGAGATTGTTTTACAAGGATTTAATTCATCGTTTAAAATTCTAAGTAGTAAAAACTCCCAAATTGAAAGTATACAAGAAAACCCTTCTGAAAAAAGCTCCCTTCCAAATGATGAGAACATTCCTCAGTCTGATTTGGATGATGAAATTCCTTTTTAATAAACATGGAAAAAATAGAACCTAACTTAGTTAAGCCTAATTATAAACCAATATTTGTATATGATGAAATGAGTTCGTCTTATTTGTCATATGCAATGAGTGTAATTGTAAGTCGAGCATTGCCTGATGTAAGAGATGGATTAAAACCAGTTCATAGAAGAATAATATTTGCAATGTACAAAGGTGGATTTGATTGGTCTAAACAATTCAGAAAATCTGCAAGAATTGTTGGGGATGTAATTGGTAAATATCATCCACATGGAGATCAATCTGTTTATGATGCCCTTGTGAGATTAACTCAAAATTTTTCAATGAGCTTACCTTTAGTTGACGGACAAGGAAACTTTGGATCAATTGATGGAGATCCACCTGCAGCTATGAGGTATACTGAAACTAAACTTGCAAAAGTTTCTCAATACTTAATTGATGACATAGAAAAAAATACAATAACATACAGAAGTAACTATGATGAAACTGAAAAGGAACCTACTGTACTACCGGCACAATTTCCAAATTTATTAGTTAATGGTGCAGGAGGTATAGCTGTGGGTATGGCTACTAGCATTCCACCTCATAATCTTGGTGAAATTATAGATGGAACAATTGCTTTTATTGAAAATAGAGACATTACAAT
>CAJQRW010000067.1 GCA_905612415.1 uncultured Pelagibacteraceae bacterium | reverse complement strand
ATTTTCTGTTACTTTTTCTATATCGTTTGTAACAATATTTTGAAGAAAATTCTTAGCCTCATCCCCACTTATTTGTATAAAGCCTCTATCGTTAAGTACTGTAGTTTCGTTGATTTCCATATTTGCAAATATCCATTCTATAATATATTAAATAGTTAGAGAATGTCTTCTTCTTTTGATCTTATCATAAAAAATGGCAAATGCTTTATAGATGGCCAATTAAAAAAAGCTGATATTGCTATAAGCAATGGAACAATAAAAGAAGTGGGCGACATAGAAGCACCAAACCAAAAAGTTTTAGATGCTACTAATCTTACAATTTTACCCGGAATCATAGATACCCAAGTTCATTTCAGAGAACCTGGTTCCACCGATGTTGAGGATTTAGAGTCCGGAAGCAAAGCGGCAGTTCTAGGTGGAGTAACCTCTTTATTTGAAATGCCTAACACCAATCCACCAACATCTAATCAAACTGAATTTAATAAAAAACTTAGTTTAGCTAAAAATAGAATGTTTTCTAACTACGCTTTCTACTTTGGTGCAACACCACAAAATATGGAAGATTTAAAGAATGTTGATAAGCTTGAGGGATGTTGTGGGGTCAAATTATTTGCAGGTTCTTCTACAGGAAGCCTTTTAGTGAAGGATGAAGAAGATATAGAAAAGGTTATTTCAAATAGTTCTAAAATTGTTTCTATTCACTCTGAAGATGAAGATATTCTTAATCTTAGAAAAAAATTCATAAAAAAAGGTGACGTAAGCTCACATCCCATTTGGAGAAACGAAGAATGTGCTATGTCTTCAACCAGAAGAGTTGTTAAAATTGCAGAACGTTATAAGAAAAAAATACATGTTTTGCATGTTACAACAAAAGAAGAAGTGGAATTTTTATCAAGATATAAAGGAAATGTTACTTTCGAAATCACCCCTCAGCATTTAACTATAAGTGCTCCTGATTGTTACAACAAACTTGGATCCCTTGCGCAAATGAATCCTCCAATTAGAGATAAGAAGCACCAAGATATGCTTTGGAAAGCTATAAAAGATGGAATAGCAGATACCATTGGCTCAGATCATGCTCCGCATAGTTTAGAAAATAAAAAGAAAGAATATCCTCAAACTCCATCAGGAATGCCAGGGGTGCAAACCTTAGTTCCACTTATGCTTAATCATGTGAATAACAATAAGTTAACCCTAAACCAATTCATAAAATTAGTTTGCGAAAATCCTGTAAGAATTTTTGGAATAAAAAATAAAGGTTACATCAAAGAAGGATATGATGCTGATTTCACCATCGTGGACATGAATATGAAAAAAGTTATTAAAAATGAATGGATTGTAAGTAAATGTGGATGGACTCCATTTGATGGTTACGAAGTAAAAGGTTTTCCTTTAGGAACGATTGTTAATGGAAAAGCAATTGTTTGGGATGGTAAACTTATTGAAAAAGCAAATGGTAAACCGTTAAAATTTTAAAGTAAATTTTCTGTAAAAAACTTTAAGAAAGGTTTTTTGAATACGCCACCCTTGTTTCCACCTACGGTATTACCCCCTTTAATACATGGATCATTCCACTCGTAATAAGACTCCGGTTTTACCGTTCCGTCATCATTCAAATAGATAGACGGACACGTAGTAAAGGCTTGTGACTTTGGTTCATATTCAGCTTCATAAGCGCCTTCGAATCCATGACCCCATCCTTTTTTAGTTGTGACTTCTATATCCGCACCATTTGCTTTAAGTTTTTTTCCATATTCTATACATGGTGCTGCTAGTGTAACGTCATCTATTTCACCATTGACCATCCAGATTTTAGTTTCTTTTATCGGTTGAGGATTTTCAAAAAATAGTCCTCCCCAACAACTTACATTTCTAGGCTGTGTAGCAGCGTAATATAAATCTTTACTGATAAGAGCATCTCGCAATCTTTTTTCAGTGATATAAAGTGAATTCATTCCACCTCTTGACCAACCAGTAATTCCAACTTTTTTTATATTAATTTTTGGATCTTTTGATAAATATTCAAGCGCCATAAACGCATCAACATAACCTGCATAATTTGGTACTTGTGATTGATCTTCGTATGTATGTATTGCGCCTCTTGCAGAAAAATTATCCAAGAACATTATTGCAAAACCTTTTTTTCTCAATTGCATTGCCATTTGTTTGTTAAATTTAAACCATTTACTACTAAATTGCCTAGGTCCACCGCTTGCATGAGAGAATACTACAAGAGGAAATGGGCCTTCACCTTTTTTAGGATAAGCAATTAATGCATCTATATTGATCGGTGATTTTTTATACGACCCATCTAATATACTTACAGCTGAATTTGGCCAAGGTGCTGGATTAAATGATGGAATTTTTACCAACTCACCACCTTTAAAAGATTTTAATAATTTATCTAATGATGTTTTTAGTGGTGCAGCAAATGCAGAATTTGCAATTAATAAACTAAATAGAATTATAAATATTTTTTTCATATTCACTTTCATTTTATGAGTTGATGTTTTTTTAAATCTTCTTTTATCTCATTAAGTATAGCAGGATCATCAATAGTTGCTGGCATTTTATAAGGTTCATTATCCGTTATTTTCCTCACTATTCCTCTTAATATTTTACCTGATCTTGTTTTGGGCAGTCTTTTTATAACAATCGCAGTTTTAAAAGCTGCAACAGGCCCAATCTTTTGTCTAACCATTTGAACGCATTCTTTTGAAATATCTTCATGACTTTTAGTAACACCAACTTTAAGTGTTAATAAGCCAATGGGTAGTTGTCCTTTTAATTTATCTGCAATTCCTAGTACTGCGCATTCCGCAACATCTTGATGTTCTGCTAAAACTTCTTCCATGGCACCTGTTGATAATCTATGACCTGCAACATTTATAATATCATCCGTTCGTGACATAATCCAAACGTAACCATCTTCATCAATATGTCCCGCATCATACGTTTGATAGTAACCAGGGTAGTTTGACATATAAGTTTCTTTATATCTTTCGTCAGCTCCCCATAATGTTGGAAAAGTTCCTGGGGGAAGAGGGAGTTTAACAACTACATCTCCCATTTCATTTGGTTTTGCTTGTTTGCCATCACTTTTTAATACTTGCACATCATAACCTGGGACAGGTTTGCATGCAGATCCGTATTTTGTTTTTTCTAGTCCTAAGCCAGCACAGTTTGCGCTTATTGCCCAACTTGTTTCTGTTTGCCACCAGTGATCAATAACAGGAACTTTTAATAAATTTTCTGCCCATTTTAATGTATCGGGATCAGCTCTCTCACCGGCGAGAAATAAAGATTCAAATGAAGATAAATCATATTTCTTAAAAAATTTTCCATTAGGATCTTCTTTTTTAATAGCACGAAAAGCAGTAGGCGCAGTGAAAAGTGATTTTACTTTATGTTCAGAAATAATTCTCCAAAACACTCCAGCATCAGGTGTTCCCACAGGTTTTCCTTCAAACAAAATAGTAGTACATCCATGAAAGAGGGGAGCATAAACAATATAAGAGTGTCCGACGATCCAACCTATATCGCTAGCTGACCACCACACATCATCAGGATTAATGTTGTAAATATTTTTCATTGTCCATTTAAGAGCAACAATGTGACCACCAATATCTCTAACAATTCCTTTTGGAACTCCTGTGGTTCCTGAAGTGTAAAGTATATAAGCGTAGTCATTAGCATTCATCTCTACACACTCGACTGGTTTTGCTTCTTTTATTGCATCATTCCAATCAATATCATTTTTATCCAAATCAGCTTTAAAATCTTTTCTTTGATAGATAATACATTTATCAACTTTGTGTTTTGCTAGTTCAATTGCTTTTTTTAGAAGAGGTTTGTAAGCAATTGTTTTACCTGGTTCGTAACCACATGATGCTGATAAAATAATTTTAGCTTTAGAGTCATCAATTCTGCTAGCAAGTTCGTTAGCTGCAAAACCTCCAAATACTACCGAATGTATTGCT
>CAJQRW010000066.1 GCA_905612415.1 uncultured Pelagibacteraceae bacterium | reverse complement strand
AAAATTTCAACAAACATTAAAGAAAAAGTATACCAAGTAGGACCTATTTTAAGTAAAGATTTTATAAATTACACAAAATTTGAAAAAGATAAAGATAAATTATTTTTTAATATATTAATTTTAGGTGGAAGTCAGGGAGCAGAAATATTTGGGAAAATTATTCCACCAGTGATAAAAAAAATAAAAGAAGAAGGATATGATATTAATGTTAACCAACAGTGTACAGCTGCCCAAAAAAATAAAGTTGCAGAATTTTATAATAAAAATAAAATAAAAAATTATATTTTTGAGTTTGATGAAAATATTTTAAAAGTTATGGCGTCTTCAAGTTTAGCAATAACCAGGTCTGGCGCATCTACAACTGCTGAATTAATGCAAACTATTACGCCATTTATATCAATACCTCTCCCAAACTCTATTGATAAGCATCAATATCTAAATGCTAAATATTATGAAGATAAAGGGTGTTGTTGGGTGTTAGAAGAAAATAATTTAAACACTGAAACATTATTTTATTTAATAATGAATGCAATAAAAAATAAAAATGAATTAGAAAATATTAAAAAAAATATGGAAAAATACCCAATCATAGATGTTTATAATAATATAGAAAAAAATATTAAGGAATTTATATAATTATGAAAATTAATATTGCTAGTGGTGAGATAATACACTTTATAGGTATTGGCGGAATAGGCATGAGTGGATTAGCTCAGATTATGAATAATATGGGTTTTCAGATTCAAGGTAGCGATTTAAATCAAAATAAAAATACAGACAGGTTAACTAGGTTAGGAATCAAATTATATTTTGGTCATAATAAAAAAAATTTAAAAAAAGCAACTATGGTTGTTATGTCATCTGCTATAATAAATAATAACAAAGAGCTTCTTTTGGCTAAACTTAAAAACCTTCCTATCTTCAGCAGAGGAGAAATGCTTGCTAATGTTGTGGCTCTAAAAAAAAATATTATTGTTACTGGTTCTCACGGAAAAACAACAACAACGTCGTTAGTAGCTAATATTCTTGTTGAGGCAGGATTAGATCCCACAGTAATTAATGGAGGAGTTATAAACTCACTTAAAAATAATGCAAAATTAGGAAAAGGTGAGTGGGCTATAATTGAGGCAGACGAGTCAGATGGTAGTTTTTTAAAACTTCCAATTACTTACTCTATTGTAACTAATGTAGATAAAGAACATTTAAATTTTTATGGAAGTTTTAAAAAATTAAAAAAAAGTTTTATTTCATTTATTGAAAAAACTCCATCTATTGGCAAGTCAGTTGTTTGTATAGATGATAAAAATTTAAAATCTATATTAAAGAAATGCAATAATAAAAATCTTTTAACATATGGATTTCATAATAAATCAAATTACCAAATTATAAATGTAAAAAGAGAAAAAGCTTATTCAACTTTTGATTTGAAAATAAAATTTAAAAGACAAAAAATAAAAAATATTAAAGTTAATCTAATTGGAGATCACAATATTGCCAATACGACAGCTTCAATAGTTGTAGCGTTAAATTTAGGAATCAAGATTAGTAAAATAAAAAAAGCACTCAAAAGATTTATGGGTATACAAAGAAGATTCACAAAAGCTTTTTCAATTGGAAAAAGAGAATTTTATGATGATTATGCTCACCATCCTACTGAAATTTCAGCAGTAATTAATGGAGTTAGACAAGTTAATAAAAATAGAAAATTAATTTGTGTATTTCAGCCTCATAGATACTCAAGAGTTCTATCTCTTAAAAATGAATTTGCTCAATCTTTTAAATTCAGTGATGTGGTGGTGTTATGCCCAGTGTATTCAGCAGGTGAAAAACTATCCTACAAATTTGACCAAGAAAAATTTTCTAATTTAATTTCAAAAAAATCTCAGACACAATTAATTAATATAAATAATCAAAAAGAATTAAAGAACTACTTTAAGAAAAACTTAATTAGTGATGAAATAGTTATATGTATGGGTGCTGGTAGCATTTCTAGTTGGATAAAAGAAATTGGAGATGAGTTAAAATGAATTTAGTTGATCAAATAAATGAAATAAAAACTAAAATCTCAGGTAAACTTTTGTTCGATGAAAATCTTTCTAGATATTCGTGGTTTAATTTAGGTGGACCTGCAAAAGTAATATTTAAGCCTAAAAATGTAAACGAATTATCATTTTTTTTAAAAAGTATTGCAAACAATAATAATGTTAAAGTTTTAGGCGCTGGATCGAACACTCTAATAAGAGATGGTGGCTTTAACGGAATTATAATTAAACTTGGAAAATCTTTCTCACATTTGTCTTTGATTAATAAAAATATGATAATAGCAGGTGCATCAGCACTAGATAAAAATGTTTCAAGTTTCGCAGTCGATAATTCGTTGTCTGGACTTGAATTTTTATCTTGTATACCAGGCTCTATAGGAGGCGGAATAAGAATGAATTCTGGTTGTTATGAAAACGACATTTCTAAAATATTAGTTTCGGTGCAAGTTATGGATTTAAATGGAAAAATGAAAATAATATATGTCCAAGATATAAAATTTTCATATAGGAGTTGCGATTTAGATAGAAGTTTAATTTTTATAAGCGCTACTTTTAAAGGAAATAAAGATAACTTTGATAAAATTAAAAAAAAAACAGATGATTTGATTGAAAGAAAGAAAAAAGATCAACCATCAAAAATTAAGACGTGTGGTAGTACATTTAAAAATCCAAAAAATAATAAAGCATGGTCGCTAATTAAAAGTTCTGGATGTGCTGGCATGAAAGTAGGTGAAGCTTATATATCTGATAAACATTGTAATTTTTTTGTTAATAAAAAAATGCTAAATCAGAAGAGCTTGAAAATTTAATTAGCAAAGTTAAAAATAAAGTTTTTATAAAAACTGGAATTAATCTTGATTTAGAACTCGAAATTATAGGAGAAAAAAAATGAGAAATTTAATTGTTATTCTTATGGGGGGGCTTTCAAAGGAGAGAAACATAAGTTTACTAACAGGAAAAGCTTGTTCTGAAGTATTAAAAAAAAGAGGTTACGAAGTTCTAGAACTAGACGCAAAAGGATACTTTGCTGAAAAACTAAATAAATTAAAACCAAAACTAGTATTTAATGCTCTTCATGGAAAATATGGTGAAGACGGGTTTGTTCAAAGTATACTCGAATCTTTAAAAATTCCATACACACATTCAGGGGTGCTTTCTTCAAGTCTCGCTATGGATAAAGAGTTGTCTAAGCTTTTGTTTAAAAAAAATAGGATAAAAATACCAAATTATCTTATAGCCAAAACTGAAGATAAAATTAATTATTATAAAAAATTAAAAAATAAAAAAATAAGTTTCCCAGTGGTCATAAAACCAATTAACGAAGGCTCGAGTCTAGGCGTTTATATTTGTAAAAATAAAGTTCAATTTAAAAAAAATTATAACAAGATTAAAAAAGATTATGAAAAAATTATTATTGAGGAATACATTCCAGGAAAAGAAATTCAAGTAGCTGTCATGGGAACTAAAGCCTTAGGCGCTATAGAATTGGTACCAAAAAGGAATTTTTATGATTACAAAGCCAAGTATTCATCTAAAGCAAAAACAGAACATATAATGCCCGCTAGACTCACACCTATAAATTATAAAAAAGCACTTTTTTTAGCAAAAAAAGCACATAAAATATTGGGATGTAGGGGCGTTACTAGATCTGACTTCAGATTTTATAATAAACAATTTTACTTATTAGAAACTAACACTCAGCCAGGAATGACCAAACTTTCTTTAGTGCCAGAAATTGCAAACTATTGCAAAATTAACTTTGAAGAATTAGTTATTTGGATGGTAAATGACGCTAGTAATAATAGATGAAGAAATTTTATAGAATTTTTTTATTATTTATATTATTTATTTT
>CAJQRW010000065.1 GCA_905612415.1 uncultured Pelagibacteraceae bacterium | reverse complement strand
GTTGGTTTTATATAATTGGTGAATAAATTAGATTTTCTTAAAAAATCCTTAAATCTTTGTTCTACTACCGTAGCACTGTTATCTTTAAATATGCTACTGAACGTTCTCAATATTCTTTTTGGTCTAATTATATATGAAATAGAGTAGGCAAGAATCATTCCAATCATTCTGTACACATATAATTCATATCTACCCATGTGTTCATTGTAAGAAATATTTGTGGGTGCTAAGTTGTAATGAGATAATGACGCAAGAGAATGGAAGTAATCATCATTTAACTCTATTTTTTTTTCTTTTAATAATTGGTCAAACAGTTCTGTTCCGGGGTAAGCGTTAAAATAATAAGTTGGCACATCCTCAACACCCATAAATGCAAATTTAATTTGTTGATAGAGTGTTCTGTAAACTTGCAGTCTTGTTTCGCCAGGAAAACCGATAATTAAATTAGTCCTAGCAACAATGCCTTGGGAAACAGCATATCTAATAGATTGCTCTACGGAAGAAATTTTTATCTTCTTTTTTATTTTTTTTAAAGTTATTGCTGAGCCACTTTCTGGCGCATATACTAAATATTTTAAATGCACACTTGCTAATGCTTTAATTACGTCTAAATCAAGAGCTTCACTTCTTGTTCCAGAAGGAAGTGTCCACTCCAGATTTATATTATTATTTTTTAATGCTTCGCAAAATTCAAGTACCCATTTTTTTTTTACTATAGCCGTCAAGTCATAAAACTGTAAGCCAGTAACTTTATACTTTTCAATATAATATTTAATTTGTTTAATAAGATCATTAATTTCACGTGTATAATATCTTCTTCCAAACATAAGAGGATTAGAACAAAATGTGCATTCATAAGGGCATCCTCTTGAAGCTAATATTGGCATATTTCTTCCTGATCCAGGACCAAAACTAACTGCATTATTTAGATAAGGTTCAATGGGAAAAGTTTCCCAATCAGGCCAAGGAATTTCATCAATATGTGAAATTCTTTTTCTCGGTGTACTTTGAATAAATTTATCATTTTTTAAATACGCTAAGCCAGCTATTTCATCAAAGCTACTATCTTCTTTTTTTATTATTTCTGACCACGTTTGTTCACCTTCGCCAAGAGCAATATAATCGATAGCTCTGCAATCACGTAAGCAATATTCTGGGAGAGCTGTTACGTGTTCACCTCCAGCAACAATTTTTGCTAAAGGGAAATTTTTTTTTATTTTTAAAATGCAGTCTCTAACATAAGGCCATTCATGAGAAAACATTGAAGAGATTCCTATAGTTCTAGTTTTGGGGTCAATTAGTTTAATTATTTCATCTAATTCTAATCCACTTCCTTTTAAGTTATACTCAGGTATTTTAAAAATTTTATTTAAATTGTGTCCCGCAGCATCAATACCTTTTACTTCAATATTTGCTTTTTTGCACATAGCGGCAAGATAAGCTAATCCAATTGGAGGGGTTGCTTCTGTGCCAGCATCTCCAATAGGAGCAACTAAAGCAAATCTAATTAAAGTAATTAACATTATATTAAAATAATACTTATTATTTTAGTTAATAATACTTACAATTTTATTTAAATAATACTTCTTAATTAAGAGAAGATTGTACTTTTTTTACAATGGTTTTGAATACTTCTGGATTATTGTATGCAATATCAGCTAAAACTTTCCGATCTAGCTTAATTCCTGACTTATTAAGGCCATTTATAAACTTAGAATAAGTTATTCCTTCAGCTCTTACCCCCGCATTTATTCTTTGAATCCATAAAGATCTAAATTCTCTTTTTTTTGCTCTTCGGTCTCTGTAGGCATACTGCAAAGCTTTTTCCAAAGCTTGTTTTGCAACACGAATAGTATTTTTTCTTCTTCCGTACTGACCTTTAACTTGTTTTAAAACTTTTTTATGTCGGGCGTGGCTAGTAACACCTCTTTTTACTCTTGACATTTTAACCTCTCAAGCTGTACGGCATATATGATTTAACAATTTTTGAATCTTGTTTTGACATAATTGTTGTACCTCTTTGTTTTCTTATTTGTGAATTTGTTCTTTTAATCATTCCATGTCTTTTTCCAGCTTGGCCCATTTTTACTTTACCTTTAGCAGTTAATCTAAATCTTTTTTTTGCTGAACTTTTTGTTTTTAATTTAGGCATAAAATTAAGCAGTTTATACAAATTTTATATTTGATTTACAATCAAATTATAATGGCTGAACTATCATAATTATCTGTCTGCCTTCAAATTTAGGTCTAACTTCGACTTTTCCCATCTTAACAGTATCTCCAATAATACGTTTCATTAGCTCATATCCCAATTGGGTATGCTGCA
>CAJQRW010000064.1 GCA_905612415.1 uncultured Pelagibacteraceae bacterium | reverse complement strand
TCTAAAGTGACATATAGGGATAAATCATTATACTTTTTGCTTAAATTCTTTAATGCATTAGTTTCAGCATGCGGTCTTCCACCTTCACTGGTACAGCTAGCAGATATAACTAAATTTTTTTTTACTATTACGCAGCCAACAGAAGGATTATCTTTAGTGTTACCGACATTAGTTTCAGCCTGTTGCAAGGCTAGTCGCATATAGTAATTATGATTTTTGAAATTACTTATGTTTGTAAACATTTAAATTACCAACAAAATCTTCAAAGTCTTTAACTTCCTTAAAGTTGGTATAAACTGAAGCGAAACGAACATATGCTACTGGGTCAATTTCTTTTAAACCTCCCATTACCAATTTTCCTATTGTTTTTGACATAATCTCATTTTGACCTAAGTCCTCTAAATTTCTATATAGTTTTGAAACAAACTTTTCTATCGTATCTTGATCTATAGGTCTTTTTCTTAGAGCAATCATAATTGATTTTGTTAATTTATCTCTATCAAAGATTGATTTTCTACCGTTATTTTTTATAACCATCATTTCTCTAAATTGAACTCTCTCAAATGTTGTGAATCTCTGGTTGCAGCATAAACTTAATCTCCTTCTTCTTATTGCAGTACCATCTTCAGTTGGTCTAGAGTCTACTACTGAGGAATCTTTTTCTTTACAAAATGGACAAATCATAATTCTTATTTATTAATCAAATGATTATATATAGGAAACTTTGAACAAAGATCAATAATTTCCTTCTTAACTTCTTCTTCAACTTTGCTATTATCTAATGAATTAACAGTCAAACCTTTAATTACTTTTGTTATTAAATGGCCAACAATTTTAAATTCGTTTAAGCCAAATCCTCTTGTTGTTGCTGCTTGTGTTCCTAATCTAATACCAGAAGTTATAGTCATTTTTTCTGTATCAAAAGGTATACCATTTTTATTGCAGGTTATATTTGCTTTACACAGACTAACTTCAGCATCCTTTCCTGTAACCTTGAAGGGTCTTAAGTCTACTAGCATTAAATGTGTATCTGTGCCTCCAGAAAAGATTTTAAAACCATTAATTTTTAATGTTTCGGATAAGATTTTTGCATTAGCCAGGACTGATTTAATATATACTTGAAAACTTGGTTTCAAAGCTTCTTGAAAAGCGACAGCTTTTGCTGCAACAACATGCATTAATGGGCCTCCTTGATAGCCTGGAAAGACTGCAGAATTAATTTTTTTAATTAAATCTTCTCTATTTGTTAAAATGATTCCACCCCTCCCTCCTCTTAAAACTTTATGTGTAGTAGATGTGACTACATCAGCATAATCTATTGGATTTGGATAGCCATTTCCTGCAACAAGTCCAGAAAAATGTGCCATATCAACCATAAGATAGGCGTTTACTTTATCTGCAATTTCTCTAAATTTTTTAAAATCAATAATTCTAGAATAAGCACTTCCTCCAGCTATAATAAGTTTAGGTTTATTTTCTAAAGCAGCTTGTTCAACTAAGTTGTAATCTATTAATCCAGTTTCCCTATCAACTTCATAATGAAAAGAAGTTAACCATTTGCCTGATAGAGAAACTTTTGCACCATGAGTCAAATGTCCACCTGAATTGAGGCTCATTCCAAGAATTTTGTCACCAGGATTCAGAAGTGCAAGATAAACAGCTCCATTTGCTTGAGCACCAGAGTGTGGTTGAACATTTGCATATTTACATTTAAATAATTTTTTTACTCTTTCAAGCGCCAAATCTTCAGCTTTATCTACAAATTCACATCCACCATAATATCTCTTTGATGGATAACCTTCAGCATATTTATTAGTCATTATTGAACCTTGAGCATCAAGAACTGCTTTTGATACAATATTTTCTGATGCAATTAGTTCTACATGTTGCTGCTGTCGTTCAAGCTCTTGAACGATAGAGTTATTTAAATCTGGATCAGTTGAAGATAAGTTGCTATCAAAAAAACTTTTGTAACTTTCATCAGAATAATTATTTATTTTTTTCATAATATTTTATATTTTTTTAACTCTTCTTAGATGTCTTCCACCGCTAAATTTTGTCTTTTCAAATACATCAATACACTTGAATACAATATTTTTTTTAGTCAATCTTGCTCCAATTGATATAACATTAGCATTATTATGCATTCTACTTAACTTCGATGTTTTTATATTATAACATAGTGCTGCTCTTATATTTTTATGTCTATTAGCAGCCATATTCATTCCAATACCAGATCCACAAATTAGAATACCTAACTTTTTTCCGTCATTTCCAATTTTCTTTGACATAAGATGTGCATAATCTGGATAATCAACAGATTCAGTATTTTTTGTTCCTATATCCAAAACATTTCTCCCTTTTTTAAGTAAAAATTTTTTAATCTCTTCTTTTAATTTATACCCAGCATGATCTGCAGCTATAATAAAACTCTTCTTTTTTATATTTTTACTTTTGATCACAGATTTACTAAAATTTACTATATATATATAGTATTAACATTTTGACCACAATATTTTGATTAAAAAATTATTAATTACTAAAACTTATAATCAGTTAAACAGGCTACTAAATGGACTCTATTTTCTTCTCCACCATTAAAAGCATTATGATACTTTAAATTATTTGTTATATAGACCGAGCCGTCTGCTGGTAAATGCTTAGCTACATTTTCAATAACCATCATGCATCCAGGGTTTGTAATAATCGGTATATGCAATCTAGGTTCGGGGTCTCTATGCCAACTTAATGTGCTTCGGGGCTCTTTTAGTAAAATCCTTACTCTTCCTAATTTGAATTTTGAATTTAATATTTCATAAACTTCTTTGAAATAAGTATGGTCAAAATCTTTTACAAATTCAGTATATTGGGTTTCGTCTATCTTGATATCTCTTGAAACTTCATTTCCTTTATGTGTTGGTTTAGTCCAATACACACCTCTTGCATTGTTTCCTTTTATAGATTCGGGATTTCCTGGAATTTGATTTAAACAAATAGCAGCAAAATTTTTGACACCATGTGCATTATCATAATTTTTCATCTTCAGTATTTGATTTAAACCTGATTGAAGTTTGTTAATATCAAAATGTAAATTTTTTATT
Source organism: uncultured Pelagibacteraceae bacterium (assembly GCA_905612415.1). Lineage (GTDB taxonomy): Bacteria > Pseudomonadota > Alphaproteobacteria > Pelagibacterales > Pelagibacteraceae > AG-414-E02. Next base: position 1,208 of record CAJQRW010000064.1, on the reverse strand, counting down.
GTGTGGAAATCATTAAAATTGATCATATAAATAGTTTATTACAATATAATAGGATTATTTCAATAAACAATTATTTAATATGATGGTTTTGTCGCAATAGATTTGTAATTTATTATAATATAAACTTAAAATTAAAATGAGAATGATTATCAAATGAAAAGTATAGGATCATACCCAACAACAAGATTAAGAAGAAATAGAAAAAAAGATTGGACCAGAAGATTGATTCAAGAAAATGATCTATCAGCAAATGATCTTATTTGGCCGATATTTATTACAGAAGGAAAGAATGTAATTGAAAATATAGATACAATGCCAGGTGTCTACAGGTACTCAATAGATAAAATTGAGAAACTTGTTGAAAGAGCCCTGTTAAATAAAATACCTATGATTTCTTTATTCCCCAATACACCTATAAATAAAAAAAATGAAAAAGGTTCAGAAGCGCTAAACCGTAATAATTTAGTTTGTAGAGCTTTGCGATTAATTAAAAAAAAATATAAAGAAATTGGAGTAATGTGCGACGTAGCATTAGATCCATACACTACTCACGGTCATGATGGAATTTTAAAAAAAAAATATGTAGATAATGATGAGACTATAAAGATTTTAATAAAACAATCGCTCTTACAAGCTGAAATGGGCTGTGATGTAATAGCCCCATCAGACATGATGGATGGTAGAATAGGTAAAATTCGAAATGCCTTAGACGCAAAAGGTCACAAATCTGTTCAAATTTTATCTTATGCAGTAAAATATGCTTCTAATTTTTATGGTCCTTTTAGAGATGCGATTGGATCAAAGAAATCTTTAAAAAGTGATAAAAAAGATTATCAGATGGATTTTAAAAATTCAAATGAAGCTCTACGAGAAGTTGCCTTAGATATTAAAGAGGGAGCAGATTTTGTAATGGTAAAACCGGGAATGCCTTATCTAGATATTATAAAATTAGTAAAAGATAATTTTAAGATTCCAGTGTTTGCATATCAAGTTTCTGGTGAATATAGTTTAATTAAAAATGGTATTAAAAATAATATTATTAACGAAGATGCTATATATGAAAGCTTAATTTCCTTTAAGAGAGCGGGAGCTAACGCAATAGTTACTTATTTTGCTGATAAAATAGGAAAAGAACTTAGATTAAAATTTTAAAATGATAAAAAATAATTCACAATTAACTGTAATAATTTTCCAACAAATTTCTAGAT
>CAJQRW010000063.1 GCA_905612415.1 uncultured Pelagibacteraceae bacterium | reverse complement strand
TATGTAGTTTTGGATCAAAACCTATAGAAATTTTTTTATTTTTTAATATATCTGCAGGTAGTTTCTTTGGTATGGTAACTATATTAAATTCGCTTCCACTTTGAATTTTAGCTTGTAAGCTGTATCGTCCATCTACAAATAAATAGTTTTTCTTTTTAAGTATTAGAGCAAACCCGTATGAGCCAGAAAAGTTAGATATATACCTTAAATTATCTTTTGACTCAGGAATATACTCTCCAAAAAATTCATCATTTTTGGGAACTATATAACCATCAATTTTATATTTTTTGAATAATCTCTTTAATTTATTTAATTTTGTCATTTAATTTTTTTTGTAGTCTTGCATAACCAGGGCTTTTTATACCTTTGCTATAATCAATATCTTGATCAAAAAAGAAATCTTCACTATTTTGATTTCTTACTTCTTCTTTTCTAATATTCTTATCAGGAAGTTCATCTATAAATCTTGAAGCTAAAGAATCTACCCAGTCACCTCTATACATTCTACTCATTACAAAAGATATATAAGATTCCTGCTTTGCTCGCGTTATACCAACATACGCTAGTCTTCTTTCTTCTTCCAACGCTAGATCACCTTTTTCTTCAAGTGATTTTTGATGTGGAAACAAACCTTCTTCCCATCCAGGCAAAAATACTACATCAAACTCTAACCCTTTAGCAGCATGCATCGTCATTAAATTAACTTTTTCACCATCCCAATCTTTATCAATTGCAGTTGCTAAAGCAACATGCTCTAAAAAACCTTGTAAATTATCAAAATCATGCATCCCTCTAATGAATTCTTTAATATTTTCTAATCTACCTTCACTTTCTAAATCTTTTTTATCTTTAAGCATTTTTGAATAACCAGATTCGTCTAGTATAATTTCAATTAGCTCATAATGTTTTTTTTCTTTTAGATCTAATCGCCATTTTTCAAAAAGATTTAATATTTGAATTAATCCTGTTTTAGCTTTTGGTTTAATCTTGTTCTGTTGCAATAGATCAAATGAAGAATCTTCTAATGATTTTTTATTTATTCTACCATAATCATGTAAAAGTTTTAGAGTGGTATCTCCTATAGATCTTTTAGGAATATTAATTATTCTTTCGAAAGCTAGATCGTCATATTTTTGATTTACTATTCTTAAAAAAGCTACAGAATCTTTAATTTCAGCTCTTTCGTAAAATTTTGTACCACCGACAACCCGATAACCCATTCCTATTTTTAAAAATCTTTCCTCAAATTCTCTTGTTTGGAAAATTGCTCTTACTAAAATAGAAACATTATTTAGAGAGTATTTTTTTTTAAGCTTATTTTCTATTATATCGCTTATGCCTATAGCTTCATCTCTACCATTTCTATAACAGTTTAAATTAACTAAGTCGCCATCTTTGCTATCTGTCCAAAGTTTTTTACCAAGTCTATCAGTATTCTTTGAAATTAATCCTGATGCTGCACTAAGAATATTTTGAGTTGATCTATAATTTTGTTCTAATTTAATAACTTTTGTATTTTTGTAAGTTTTACTGAAATCTAAAAAATTTCTAATTTCTGCACCTCTCCAACTATAAATTGATTGGTCGTCGTCACCAACACAACAAATATTTTTTCTTTTTTGAGCAAGTAAATTAAGCCATTTACTTTGAATATAATTAGAGTCTTGATACTCATCGACAAGGATGTATTTAAAATTATTTAAATAAAGCTCAAGTATATCTTTATTACTTTCAAACATAGTTACACAAAGAAGTATTAGATCTCCAAAATCACAAGAATTTAAAATTTTAAGTCTTTCCTGATAATATTTGTAAACATTCAATATTGCTCTTTCCAGCGGAACGTCTTTCTTGGCAATAACATTTTCAGGTAGCAAACCTTTATTTTTCCATTGATTAATAAAAGATAGAATAAATTTTGGTGCAATTTTTTTTACATCAATATTTTCAGCTTTACATATATTCTTGATTAATCTTAATTGATCTTCTTGATCAATAATGGTGAATTTAGAATTTAAACCCATTGCCTCAGCGTGCCTGCGTAAAATTTTTGCACAAACTGAATGAAAAGTTCCCAACCACGGCAAGGAGGATACTTTTTCATTCAGAGAAGTGGAGATCCTGTTCTGCATTTCTTTTGCTGCTTTGTTTGTAAAAGTGACGCATAGAATTTGGTTTGGCCAGGCTTTTTTTTCCTTTATAATATGTACTACTCTTGAAGTTAATACTTTAGTTTTTCCTGATCCTGCGCCAGCAACAATTAAACAAGGACCATCAAGGTTTATTATTGCTTCTTTTTGATTATTGTTTAGCTTGCTTAAATAATTTCGTTTGATAATTTCCATTGAATTTATATTTTACAAAATTTTATTAAAATAAATGAAATACATCAATTTTAAAAGGTATAAGTTTTCCA
>CAJQRW010000062.1 GCA_905612415.1 uncultured Pelagibacteraceae bacterium | reverse complement strand
ATTTAACTTCAATGTTAAGCTTATGCAATTCTGACTTGCCTAGTTCTCTTAAGCTTTGCGCACTATTTAAAAATTTCTCAGATTCTTTTTGATCAATGATATTTTCTGTCAATGTTTTAAACTTATTAATATAATCTTCTCTTTTAAAGGGACTATTGCCATTTGGGTGGGCATCTGCAACATTTAAATGAGATTCAATTTTTGAGCCATCTTTCATTTGAATTACAACTTCTCCACCAAAGCATTTCTTTACAGGGTTTGAATTATGATACCTCTTAGTCCATTTTTTATCTTCATAGGTTGTTATTTTTTTCCATAAATCAACTGTACTTTCCTTATTTGCTCTTTCAGGGGTATAAGAATCAATATGATGCCAACTACCATCTTCTAAAGCTACTGCAAAAATATACATGATTGAATGATCTAAAGTTTCTCTAGAGGCGTTTGGATCCATTTTTTGTGGATCATTTGCTCCTGTTCCAATCACATAGTGTGTATGGTGACTCGTGTAAATTTTAATTTTTTTAATATTAGCAATATTACTAATTTTTTTATTTAAACTTATAGCTAAATCGATCAATGCTTGTGACTGATACTCTGCTGAATGTTCTTTGGTGTAGGTTTCTAATATTGCTTTTTTTTCTTCATTAATGTTTGTTAATGGAACGATATATTTTGCTTTTTTTCCAGAAAGAATATGGGCGATCACACTATCTTCACCTTCGTATATTGGGCTTGGAGAATCTTCTCCTCTCATTGCTCTATCTACCGCCTCAATGGATAATTTACCAGCATGTGCGGGAGCAAATGCTTTCCAGCTTGATATTTCGCCTTTTCTGGATTGTCTTGTTGAAATTGTTGTGTGTAAAGCTTGTTGAACTGATTGATAAATTATTTCTGTATCTAGGCTTAGTAAAGATCCAAGTCCCGCCGAAACACTAGGACCTAAATGTGCAATATGATCAATCTTATGTTCATGAAGACAGATTCCTTTAACTAAATTTACTTGAACTTCATAAGCTGTAATTATACCTCTTATTAAATCAGCTCCTGACAAATTTTTTTGCTGGGCTACTGCCAAAATAGGAGGAATATTATCACCAGGATGGCTATAGTCAGCAGCTAAATATGTATCATGAAAATCTAATTCTCTAACGGCTGTTCCATTAGCCCAAGCTGCCCATTCACAATGAAATTTTTTATTTGAATTTACTCCAAATACTGTGGCTCCATTTTCCCTGGGGTGAGATAGAGCCATATCTCTTGCAGCAATTACAGGTTTTCTTTCTAATGATGCTACTGCAACAGCAGCATTATCAATAATTCTATTGATTACCATATCAACAGCTTTTTCATTTAAGGTAGCATTATCAGAAGATATTTCGGCAATCTTCCATGCTAACTGTTCTTCTTTTCTTAGTTTTGACTTAGAAGAGTGAACTGTAACTTTAATATTCCTCAATGCTTTCTTTATTCTACAACATGTTTCTTAAAACATATTGAAGTATACCTCCATGTTTATAATATTCAATTTCATTTGCTGTATCAATTCTGCACAATAATTTAATTTTTTTTATTGTCCCATTAACATATTTAATTTCACAATCAATATCTTCACGAGGTTCTATTCCACTTTCTATATCTACAATTGTAAACAATTCAGATCCTTCAATATTCAATTTTTTTCTATTAAAATCATCTTTAAATTGCAATGGAAGCACACCCATTCCTATTAGGTTTGAGCGATGTATTCTTTCAAAACTTTCTGCTATTACAGCTTTAATACCTAATAATTTTGTTCCTTTTGCTGCCCAATCTCTTGATGAACCTGTTCCATACTCTTTTCCTGCAATAACTATTAAGTCATTTCCTCTTTTTTTATATTCAATAGCAGCTTCATATACACTGGCAGTTTTTCCTTCAGGAAATATTTTTGTAAATCCTCCTTCAATTTCTGAAACTATTTCATTTCTTATTCTAATATTTCCAAAAGTTCCTCTCATCATAACTTCGTGATTACCTCTTCTTGCTCCATATGAATTAAAGTCTTTTTCTTGAATTTGATGTTTCATAAAATAGTCTCCTGTTGGACTTTCCTTTTTAATAGAACCAGCGGGTGAAATATGATCTGTCGTAACAGTATCTCCTAAAATCAACAGAGGTCTAGCATTAGAAATCTTTTTAAATCCCTCTGGTTTTTCAGACATGTTTTCAAAAAATGGAGGTTTTTTTATATATGTAGATGTTTGATCCCAGTTATAAATACTGCTATCTGAAGTTTTAATATTCCTCCAATCAGTTGGTCCTTTAGATATATCTGAATACCTTTTATTAAACATTTCTGCATTTATTGAACTTAATATTAAATCTTGAATCTCTTTATTACTTGGCCAAATATCTTTTAAAAAAACTGGCTGATCATCTTTATCTTTTCCTAATGGTTCTTTGTAGAGATCTACATTCATTGAACCAGCTAAAGCATAAGCAACTACAAGTGGTGGAGATGCTAGGTAGTTTGCTTTTACATCAGGATTAATTCTACCTTCAAAATTTCTATTACCCGACAATACTGACGCTGTGTACAAATTACCTTTTTTTATAGATTCAGAGATATTTAAATTGAGTGGTCCAGAATTGCCGATACAAGTAGTGCATCCATATCCAACTAGATTAAATCCTAATTTATCTAAATATTTATTTAAACTTGCTTTTTCAAGATAATCAGTAACAACCTGAGAGCCTGGTGCTAATGAAGTTTTAACCCAAGGTTTAACTGTTAACCCTTTTTCGATTGCTCTTTTAGCAACTAGACCTGCTCCAATTAAAACACTTGGATTTGATGTATTTGTACAAGATGTAATTGCTGCAATAACAATATCGCCATCTTTTAATTTGAAACTTTCTCCAGAAACAGATTGCTCTTTGAAAGATTGTCTTTTTGTATTTTCTTTAAAACTCTTAAAAAATTCTTTAGAGGATTCTGTTAATAAAACTTTATCTTGTGGACGTTTTGGGCCTGCTATACTTGGAACAACGCTAGACATGTCTAATTCTAAAGTTTCTGAAAATACAATATTACTATCTGCCCACAGCCCTTGTTCTTTTGAGTAATTTTCTACAAGAGAAATAGTTTTTGCATCCCGGCCAGAAAATTTTAAATATTTTAAAGTTTCTTCATCTACTGGAAAAAATCCACAAGTAGCTCCATACTCAGGAGCCATATTTGCAATAGTTGCCCTGTCTGCTAAGGAAAGATTTTTTAAACCATCACCATAAAATTCAACAAATTTTCCCACTACTCCTTTTTTTCTTAATAACTGAACAATAGTAAGAACTAAATCAGTTGCTGTGGTGCCTTCTGAAAGCTTATTATTAAGTTTAAGTCCCACTACTTCAGGTAATAACATTGATATTGGTTGTCCCAACATTGCAGCTTCGGCTTCAATACCTCCCACTCCCCAACCTAGTACTGAAAGACTATTTACCATTGTGGTATGACTGTCTGTACCTACAAGCGTGTCAGGGTAAGCATATAAATCTCCATCACTTTCGGACGACCAAACTACCTTTGATAGATACTCTAGGTTTACTTGATGACAAATGCCAGTTCCAGGCGGCACTACTCTAAAATTTTCAAATGCTTTTTGCCCCCACTTTAAAAACGAATATCGCTCCCCATTTCTCGAAAATTCTTTTTCAACATTTTTTTTAAAAGAGTTTTTTGTAGCGTAAGCATCTACCATTACAGAGTGATCAATAACTAAATCTACTGCGGACAAAGGGTTAATTTTATTTGGATCTTTTTTTTTAGATTTAACAGCATCACGCATTGCAGCAAGATCGGCAACAGCTGGTATTCCTGTATAATCTTGCATTAATACTCTAGCAGGTCTATATGCAATTTCTGTATTAGATTTTTTATCTTTTAGCCAATCTTTAACAGCTAGTATTTGTTCTTTTTTAACAGTTTGATTGTCTTCAAATCTTAATAAATTTTCTAATAAAACCTTTAGTGATTTAGGTAGTTTTGAAATTCCTGCCAGTCCATTTTTTTCTGCCTCTCTAAGACTAAAAATATTATAAGTTTTGTTATCTACTTTTAACTTTGTTAAGGATTTAAATGAGTTTTTACTATTTATTTTCATATTTTTAAATAAATAAGTATAACACAAACAATTAAAGAAAAGGACATTGCGTAATTAAATCTTTGTATAAATTTTTTATTTTCTGCAAATCGTCTAAGAAATTTTCCCAATAAACACCAACTTGTTATACTTGTTACTGCACAAAAAAAAGATACAGCGATTACTACCAATGAATGAAATACATAGCTTTCGCCCAACTCTACAAATAGGGATATGCTTGTAATTGCCGCAAACACTCCTTTAGGATTCACAAATTGAAAAAGAAATGTATCAAGAAATTTTACTGGATTTTTTATAATTTTTGCTTGAACTTGATTTTGAAAAGAAATTTTATAAGCCAAATATATTAAAAAAACTGAACCTAAAATTTTTATAGTAGTTTTTAATATGGGATAAATATTAAATATGATATTTAAACCTCCAGCGGCTAGAGTTATAAGAATAGTATAGCCAAATGTTACTCCTAAAATTAGAGGTAGTGATTTTTTTATTCCAAAGTTAAAACCTGAATAAGATCCTATTATATTATTTGGTCCTGGAGTAAATGCTGCGGCGATACTAAAAAATATTAAAGGAATTAGCTGTGGATACATTGAGATGGTTTAAGCTATTTCTAAACCATTTTCAACTTTTTGAGATGGATGAATCAAAACAACTTTTCCATCCTTTTCTATTGCTCCCAAAATAAGAACTTCTGAAATTATGCCTGCTATATTTTTTTTTGGAAAATTACAAACTCCTATTACCTGCTTACCTACTAAATTTTCTTCATTGTAATAATGCGTAATTTGAGCTGAAGATTTTTTAACTCCTATTTCTTTGCCAAAATCTACCTCAACAACTAGTGAAGGTTTTCTAGCTTTTTCATTTCTTTTGACACTAAGGACTGTTCCAACTTTTATTTCTACTTTATTGTAATCTTCATAGATTATTTCCTGTTTCATATTAATAATGTATAATATTTTTTTATTTAAATAACTATGCAAAATAACATAATTGAAGAAGCTTTTGTTGAAACTTTAAAGATTTTATCAGATTTAATAAAGTTTCAGACTGTATCAGGAACTTCTAATATACAATTAATAGAATACTGTGAAAAAAAACTAAACGTTTTAGGAGCTAACTCTTTTAAAACTTACGATGACAAAAAACATAGAGCTAATCTATTTGCTACAATTAATGGAACTAAAAAAATAAATGGTGAGGGTATTATCTTGTCAGGTCATACTGACGTAGTTCCAGCTTCCTTAAAAGGATGGTCTTCAAATCCATTTGAAGCAAACCAAAAAGAAAATAAAGTCTATGGAAGGGGTTCATGTGATATGAAAGGTTTTATTGCTTGCACTTTAGCTTTAGCTCCCTTCTTTGCTAAACAAAACCTAAAAAAACCAATTCATTTTTCTTATACTTATGATGAAGAAACTGCATGCCAAGGTGCACCTGTGATGTTAAAAGAATTAAAAAATAGAAAAATTAATTGTTCTGTTTGTATAGTAGGAGAACCAACTAGTATGAAAGCTATTCAGGCTCACAAGGGATGCTACGAATATTCAACTCATTTTACTGGTCTGGCTGGACATGGTTCCTCCCCTGACAAAGGCGTTAATGCCATCGAATACGCTACTCGATTTATAAATAGACTTATGGAACTAAGAGATGAATTAAAAAAAAGACAGCCAAAGGATTCTGTTTTTACACCTCCGTATACTACATTACAAATTGGAAGAATCTCAGGTGGATTAGCAAGAAACGTTATCGCAGATCAGTGTGTTGTTGATTGGGAATTAAGACCGGTTGTTTTTGAAGATGGGGTTTTTGTTAATAAAACTATGGATGAATATGTAAAAAATATTTTATTGCCTGAAATGAGAAAAACACATCCACAAGCTGATATAAAAAAAGAAATTATTGGTGAAATAATTGGATTTAATAAAGAAGAAGATTCTGATGCTGTAAATCTTGTTTGCAATTTGACTGGAGATAACTCCAGAGATGTTGTTTCTTTTGGAACAGAAGCTGGTTTGTTTCAAGAGTTAGGCATAAGTACAGTTGTGTGTGGACCCGGTTCAATCGAGCAAGCACATAAAATTGATGAGTATGTAAGTTTTGAACAGTTGAAACTTTGTTTAAAAATGCTTATAGATCTAAAAGATAAATTAAGCAATTAAAACCAATACTACTCCTAATTTTTAATTTAATTTTAAAATTTATAAAAAAATTTATGAAGTTATTTTCAATACTTACCCTAATTAAAAATATTCCAAAAACTTCTTGGAGTTCAAAAAAACCACTAAACACAAAACCAAAAATAAAAACATTAATATTTTTAATATTTGGTTTATTTTTATTTGGACTTGGTGAAACTTTTTTACTTGCTTCAGGTGGTGGTGTAAGTCCATGGACAGTATTAGCTGATGGATTATCAATTCATACTTCATATTCTATTGGTTGGTGTACTTTTTGGATGAGTTTAGCTGTTTTACTACTTTGGATACCTCTAAAACAAAAACCAGGAATTGGCACAATTTTAAATATAATAATTATTGCAGTAGTTTTAGATGTTGCATTACCGTATTTACCTAATCCTGAAAATTATGGATATAAAATTTTACAAATTATAATTGGAGTTTTGATAACTGGTCTAGGAAGTGGTTTTTATTTAATTTCAAATCTTGGTCCCGGTCCAAGAGATGGGCTCATGACTGGTGTTCAACGAATAACCGGAAAACCAATAGCCTTAGTAAGATCCACAATAGAAATAGCTGTTGTATTTTTTGGATGGACACTGGGAGGTGCCGCTGGATTAGGAACAATTATATTTGCCTTAGGTATTGGTCCCGCTGTAGCTCTTGGAATTTATTTTGTAAACAAAACTTTTAAATAAAATGAAAAAAAAAAGTTTTATACCTCAAACTAAAGTTAAAAACCCAGAGCCTAATATTAAAGATGAAAATTGGATTATTTGGGCTGGGTGGGCAGATAGGATTACTTTTGAGGAAATAAAAGAAAAAACTGGTAAGAACGAGTCGGAGGTAATTAAGATTATGAGAAAAAATCTTAGGCCTTCATCATTTAGACTTTGGAGAAAAAGGGTTCATAATAAAAGTATAAAGCATAGAAAGAAGTTCAAGTTATCTAGAAAGAAAATGGTTAAAAAAATTAAAATAGATCATATGTATTGATTATGAAAAAAGTAACTGTCTATTCTGAAGATTCATGTTCATATTGTAATGCTGCAAAAGAGTAGGAGGTAGACCTACTAAACACAGAAAATTAATGAAGTTTAAAAATATTTGGATTTGATTATAATGAACTTATAAGTTCAAGAGCAATTTTTTTAGATTTTCTCCTATACTTAATTTTTTTAACTGCATCTAAATTAGATTTATCATTGCCAACAACAATAAAACCAATCATTCCCATGCCTTTATGGGGTGTACACCAATAAGCATAAATACCTGGAATTTCAAATTTATACTCTACATCTTTACTTAACTTAGATCTAAATTTTTCAATACCTTTAGGAACTCCACCTTTAATAAACTCAACGTTATGACCTGGTTTTGTAGCTTTCCAAAAAACAGTGTTTCCAATATCCACTTTTACTATTTTTTTGGAAAAAACCATATTTTCTTTTCCTAATTTGTTAAGCATTTCTATTGTTTGGTCTGCGGCTGACACTGAGATGGGTGCGATTGATAGTATTGATAATATTATTAATGAAAATAATATTTTTTCTTTAAATAAAAATTTGACCATAATGTTTATATAAACTTTGTTTTGCAAATTACAATAAATTGACCGTAACAAGATGACACACCTAAGAATACTTTTTATTAATCGTTGTCAGTTAAACCGGCGCCAGCTCCTTTTGCTTTTAAACTATCAGATTCCTCAACAAAAGTTTTTTCAGAAATTTTATAAAGCTCTTTCCATTCTGTATCTGAAAATGAATTTTTGTTTTCTAGAAACTCAACACTAATTTCATTAGCTAAATCAATATCATAATTTTGTAAATTGTTTGAAAAAATTGATTTATTAAAATTCATAAGGAAACTAGACTTATTAAATTTTATTAATATTTTAATACCTAAAATTTCTGAAGCTTTGCTTATAAAGGGTAATATTAGAATAGGGTAATTAACATTATAAAATTTGATATTTTTCAAGATTTCTAGTTTTTTACATTGGTCTAGAAAAGCAACACCACTGTAAATTGGGCAAAGTTCTTTATTCTTATTCTCTTTATCTATTTTGCTTATTTTTTCAGGGTGTTTTTTTTCAATCTTATTTAAATATAGATTTAAATTTTTAATACCTGGCAATCCAAACAATTCTAAACTCCTGATAGCTTTACCTATTTCTTCAGCAACTCCCCATGAAAATCCAGCAGCTTTTGAAGCTCTTTTTGATGTTGTATCAATTTCACTAAGAGACTGCATAATTAATTAACTACGTTATATACCCAGGTATCATTAGAAGTTTTCATCTCATGAGATAGTGGAGCTCCTTGATACATATTTATTCTAAGCCATTTATCTGATCGAGGATCAAATTTAACAGCACCAAAAAAAGAAAGTTTCAATCTCAACATATCAATTGGAACTAATGAGGCGCTAATTGTATTGTCTTGAATTTCAGAGTAAGGAAATTGATCCACAATAAAAGCTCTTCTAACCACATGTCTTGCTTCGTCATGTTTTAATAAGAATTCTGCAATTGTATTTGTTTGTTTTTCTTTAATTATTTTTTCATAAAGTTTTTTAATGTCTCTAGCAATAGCTAGCGGCTGTTCTAACTCGGCGCCGTGTTCTTCATGTCTGTTAGCAACTCGAGGCTCTTCTTTATTTTTAGATATAAACCAAAAATTAAAATTACTTTCTTTCATATTAAAATCAATTTTAATGATTGATTTATAATTATTTTCTATAATTTTTTTAAGATCAGAAATTTTTTTATGAGTTGGAATAGTAAAGTATTCATCTTCCTCTGAACTCATATTGTTAATCAAAGGATCAATAATATTGTCATAAGGCTCCATCATCATCGAAACAATATATTCTAGACATTCATCCTCAAGATTATTCTCTGCCCATGTATAAATTTTATTCCACAAATATTTTTGTGTTACCGAACATTCATTTTTTAAAAATTTTTCAAATTTTATCAATCCATCTTTTAAGGAGTTAATTTTATTATTTTGATACTTGCTGTCAGTTACCCAAGAATTAATACTGGCTTTTGATTTAATAAGACATTCTTTAAAAAAATCTAATTCATTGATATCAACTTCTTCTAAAGATCTTATTTCTTTTAAAGCTTTTTCTCTGCAATAAATCCAATTATGTAAAAGAGTTGGATGGTTTACAATAAATGGAGCCATTCCAAGTCCAGTAGAATTTCCAATACCCAAATTTCTTGCAATGTTTGAATCTAGTTTGATAGCTTTATCTGGGTTTTTTGATTTTGCTATATGGTTAACCTGATCAAAGGTAAATTGTCTTACTAGATAAACAAGCATCATTTCTAGTCTAAATGGCCCATAAATTTCTTTTCTATCTTTGATTCTAAAACGGTCAGCTAAACCAAATTTTCCTGAACCATAAACAGCTGTCGTACGATAAAGATATCCAACTTTATTTAATAATTTTTTGTCTGGTTGTTTTCCTGAACTTAAAGAATCAACTACATGGTCGAATGCTCTTACTGACTTGTTTGCTCTTGATAAGGTTAGCTCCTTGCATGATACTCTTCCTACTTCTTGTTTGGGTACATTTTTTTTTAAGCGTTCAATATCTTCTTTAGTTGGAATTCCGTCATGCAAAACAAAAGCGGCGTCCCATTTGGTTGCTATAACTCTGTCAGATCTTTCGTCTGAATTAATATGTTGTGCAAAACAAACTAAAGAATAGTTTCTTTGGTTTTTGCTAAATGAATAGATTGCTGTACCATAACCCTCTTTATCTAAATCAAATAAATTTCTTTTATAATCCCAATCCTTAAATTCTCTAATAAAACTTCTTATGAAAGAAAGTTTGGACTGGTGAAATGATCCCAGTCTTGAAAGTTTCATTATTTCATTAGGGTCTCTAAGTTTTATATTTAACTTGTTCAACTATTAATACCTCGATAAAAATTATACCAATTATTTCCCAATATGTCATTCACCTCAATTTCTCTAAAACCAACTTTTTTTAAACCATCCTCTAAATTTTTAAATCCTCTAGCATCTTCAAACCAAATAGGCTGCTTGGGAAAGCTCATGTCTGAAGAGCTACCTTCTCCATAATCTTTTGTTTTTGTCCATTTTCCATTTCTCATCCAGTCAACAACAGAGTCTGGATGCCCTATACAAAGATCTGAACCTATTCCTATATGCTTAACACCTATCAGCTCGGCTGTTTTGGCAGTCATTTCGCAGAAGCTTTCTAAAGTGCAATTTGATTTATCTTTTAAATGGTGGGGGTATAAAGACAAACCTATCATTCCACCAGATCCTGCTAGGGCTTTTAAGACTTCATTTGATTTATTTCTTTTTGCGGCAAACCAAAAAGATGGGTTTGCGTGTGTGATTGCTATCGGTTTAGAAGATATTTTAATTGCATCTAATGTAGACTTTTCTGCTGAATGAGACATATCAACTACTACTCCAAGTTTATTCATTTCTTTAATAACTTCTTTTCCCATTCTAGTTACGCCACTATCATTTTCTTCGTAACAACCGGTAGCTAACAAAGATTGATTATTATAAGTCAATTGCATAAAAACTATTCCTAATTTATGAATTTCCTCAACTAGACCTATGTTATCTCCTATAGGAGAACAGTTTTGGAAACCAAAAAAAACTGCTGTTTTTTTTTCTTTATGAGCTTTTTCAATATCTTTAAAAGTTTTTCCATGAAAAATTAAATTTTTAAATTCTTTAAAGTATTTATTCCAAACATTTACGTTCTTCTCTACTTCGTCGAAATCTTCATGATAAGCAATAGTTACATGGATTGCGTCTAATTTAGCTTCGTTGTTGATGTGAAATATCTCTTTTGACCAATTACAATACTGTAAATTATCTATTTTAAAATTCATTATTTTTATATACTATTACAATATGGTTTTTTTATACATAGTTGCAGCCTTATGGGTTACAGGAATGATTGCAGAATAATTTAATTTTGTAATTTAATTCCTCTTAAACGTTCCGATCTTCTTCTTAACAGCTCAACTGTTGTTAACAATGCTATAGAAAGGAAAACTAAACAAGTCGCCATACATAAAATTACTGGACTTGTTTCTTGACGAAGGCCTGCCCACATCTGCTTAGGTATAGTTATTTGTTCAACACTTCCAATAAACATAACAACCACAACTTCATCAAAAGAAGTAATAAAAGCAAATAAAGCTCCAGATATAACTCCCGGAAGAATTAATGGCATTATAACTTTAAAAAATGTCCGCAATGTATCTGCGCCTAAACTGTGTGATGCACGAATTAAATTAGTATCAAAACCAGTCAAAGTGGCTGTAACTGTAATTACAACAAATGGTGTTCCAAGTGCTGTATGCGCAAGAATTAAACCTAAATAAGTATGAGTTAATCCAATCTTTGAATAAAAGAAAAACATACCTGC
Organism: uncultured Pelagibacteraceae bacterium; assembly: GCA_905612415.1. GTDB lineage: Bacteria > Pseudomonadota > Alphaproteobacteria > Pelagibacterales > Pelagibacteraceae > AG-414-E02. Next base: position 6,624 of record CAJQRW010000062.1, on the reverse strand, counting down.
TGATGTAATAATTAATGGAACGACCATTGGAGAAATTAGTATTGCCATAATAGTACCTTTGAATGGCATATTACGTCTGCTTAAGCCTAAAGCAGCAACGGTGCCTAAAACTGTTGCCAATAATGTAGCTGAAATTCCAATGAAAAAACTATTTCTGGTTCCTAACATCCACTTGTTACTAACAACCGTTGTATCTCCTATGCTACTAATACCTACCATTTGTCTGTACCATCGAAGTGACCAAGCTTCTGGATCAAAATGCATAAACTCTCTAGTAAATTCAAAAAATGGTGATGCGCTAAATGATAATGGAAGAATTATAAAAATAGGAGCAATTAAAAAGAAAAATACCAAACCACAGTAAGTTAAAAAAGAATAGTAACCTACTCTTTGTCCTGTTGTTGCGTACGCTGGTAAAGCCATAATTATCCTAATTTAATATTTTCTATTCCAACTAATTTATTATAAACCCAATATAAAACTGTCAACACGCCTAAAAGAATAGCTCCTAAAGCTGCACACAGCCCCCAATTTAAAGTTGTTTTTAAATGATAAGCAATCCAATTTCCTATCATTTGTCCATCCTTACCACCAACCAACTCTGGCGTTATGTAGTATCCAATCGCAAGAATAAATACGAGCATACATCCAGCACTAACGCCTGGAATTGAATTTGGCATATATACTTTGTAAAAGGCGTGCAAAGGAGAGGCTCCAAGATTTAAAGCTGCCCGCATATAGTTTGGTGAAATTGTTTTCATGACACTATACAAAGGCAAAACCATAAAAGGTAATAATATTTGTGTCATTACAATTATTGTAGCTGTTTGATTGTACATAAGTTGAAAGCGGTTCTCATCTGCAATAATATGAGACATAACTAATAAATTATTAAAAACACCTTTTTGTTGCAACATAACCATCCACGCTACAGTTCGAACAAGCAAGGATGTCCAAAATGGCAAAAGTACACATATCATTAAAAGATTGCTGTATTTTAAAGGTAGTGTCGCTAGTAAATAAGAAATTGGATAACCCAAAATCAAACAAAAAAACATAACTAAAACACTCACCTTAAATGTTTTAATCCATGTTTTAATATAAATTCGTCTATTTTCTTTCTGTCGAATAATCTCTTTGTCTGCATTATATTTTAAATCAATTGCATTTAAATAATATCCTGCAGTTGTTGGGTCAACCATTACTCCTATTGCTTTCCAATATTCCATGTCAGCCCATCTTTTATCAATGACAATCATTTGCTCTTTGTAAGGGCCGTCCTCAATTTTTTTAAACTTACGTTTTGATTTTTTTAATAAGCTTTTCCAACCAGATTTTGCGTAATTCATTCGGGTAGTAGCTTTACCTATGCTATAGCCTGAACCTTCTTTAATTTCAAAGAACATTGTTTTATAAAGTTCTTCAGATGGTAAGTCTTGTTTATCCCATTTTTTATATTCTTCAAAAGTTTTTGGAAAAACAGTATTAATATAACTATCGTCAACACTTCGAAGCAACATATCACCAATAGGAATTAAGAATGTAAAAAGTATAAAAAATAAAAGTGGCACTACTAAAAGAAAGGCTCTTATTTTATTTTTTCTTTCAGATTTTTGAAGACTAACTTTTAACGGTATCCCGTCTGATGTTAATATAGGTCCTACAGTTGTTTCATTCATAATTTATTCCTCTAAACAAAAAAGGCGAGACTTGCATCTCGCCTTTTTAAAACATTACGAATTATTAGTTACCTTTCCAAACTCCAAATCTTTCGTTAACTTCAGCACCGTTATCAGCCCACCAAACCGGGTTACCGATAACTGCTTTCTTAAGTACTTTTGGATGCGTAGGCATATGAGGCATAATATCAATATCGCCACCATATTTAATGAACCAAGGTTCACCTTTTTTGATGATGTCAATACTAGATTTTCTCATAGGGCCGTATGGAATGTATTTAGCTTGTTCAGCTAAAGCTGTTGCAGTCGAAGCATGAGCCATGAAATCAAGTGCTTCAGCGGTATTTTTTCCGCCTTTGATTGCTACAAGATATTCTTGCTCAAGAACTGTACCGTCCCAAATGTATTCAAAGTCTTTACCTTCAGAAAGGATAGCAGCACCAATTCTACCGTTGTATGCAATTGCCATAACAACTTCACCGCTTGATACTAATTCAAGTGGTTTAGAACCTGCTGACCAGAATACAACATCATTTTTGATTGTATCTAGTTTTGCAAATGCTCTGTCTATTCCTTCAGGAGTACTCATTACTTCGTATACATCCTTAGCTTTAACACCGTCACCAACTAATGCCATTTCGATATTAGCTTGTGCCCATGTATGTATTCCTCTTTTTCCAGGAAACTTTTTAGTATCAAAGAAATCTTTCATTTTCTTTGGTTTCTTGCCTGGAAATGCAGCTTTGTCGTAAAACACTGTGTATGCCCAAAAAATTTGTGGTACCACACAATCAGATACTGGTGGAACAACCATATCGTTGATAAATGAACTTTGATCTACTTTTTCAAATAAACCTTCATCACAACCAGTAATCGCTTGGTCTGGAAGTACGTCTACTACATCCCAAGTTACGTTTCCTGCTTCTACTTGTGCTTTGATTTCTCCAAGACCACCGTTGTAGTTTTCAACAGTAATTTTAGCATCAGGATTCAAGCTAACATAAGTATCTACATAAGCCTTTTGTTGACTCGCTGTATATGCTCCGCCCCAAGATACGAACGTGATGTCTGCATATGATGTTGCAGTAAATGCCATCGCGATCAATCCAAGGAAAGATGCTTTCAATAATTTAAACATATTTTTCCTTCTTAATTGGTTAATTATACGTATAAGCCAAAGATTAGAACATATTGAGAAAGTGCTGTAAAATAAAAAAAAAAGAAATTAACCCAGATCTAATGCCCTTGAATCGCTGGCCTTCCATGAAAGTTTGACAGATGTGCCTTCTTTTAAGTTTGCTCCCTTATAAGAATTTGGAACTTTTACAATAAATTGATCATTACCACAAACTTCAACTCTTGTTCGAATGTGGTCGCCCAAATAAATTAATTCTTTTACTGTGGCATTAAAAGAATTTTCAAAATTACCTTCTGATGAATTAATCTCAACTCTTTCTGGACGCAAAGATACTGTTGAAGAGTCACCCACAGAATTAACATTTATTTTTAAAGACGTGACGTCATCACCATTATCGGTAGTTACAACACAATTTTTGCCGTTAATAGATTTTACTTTTCCTTTAAGCTGATTATTTTCACCAATAAAATTTGCAACAAATGCATTTTCGGGTTTTTCATACAAAATAGTTGGTGATGATATTTGCTGAACTTTTCCGTCATTAAAGACTGCAATACGATTTGACATAGTTAAAGCTTCACTTTGATCATGAGTTACATAAACAACTGTTATTCCTATTCTTTCATGAATATGTTTTATTTCATATTGCATTTGCTCACGTAGTTTTTTATCAAGAGCTCCCAAAGGTTCATCCATTAATACTAATCTTGGTTCAAAAACTAAAGCTCTTGCTAAAGCAACACGTTGTTGCTGACCACCTGATAATTGTAATGGCATACGATTTCCAAATTCTCCTAACTCTACCATGTCCAAAGCTTTTTTAACTTTATCTTGAACATCGGATTTATTTAATTTTCTAACTTCTAAGGGAAAAGCAAGATTTTCATTTACTGTTAAATGCGGAAACAAAGCATAGTTTTGAAAAACCATTCCAATTCCTCTTTTGTTAGGAGGTATTATATTAATAGCCTCACCTTCTAAATATATTTCCCCACCTGTTGGCGTTTCAAATCCAGCTAGCATCATTAATGTTGTAGTTTTTCCTGAACCAGATGGTCCAAGCATAGTAAGAAATTCACCTTTTGGAATGTCCAAATTAAGATCTTTCACAACTAAGACTTCACCGTCATAGCTCTTATCAACTGTATCAAATTTTACAAAACTTTCAGAAGTTGTCATAAGTTGGAAATATTAAACATTTGTGAAAATTTATTTCAAGTTTTTTATTCTTTAACGTGCAATTCTCTAGATAAATTGCAGAATAATTCTGAACCTTTTTCTGTAACTCTAACAGATTCGCTCGCTTCAACGCCCCATTCTCCAAATTGCATAACGGCTATCATATGAAAAGTAACATTAGGTTGTAAAACTGTTTTATCACCTTTTGAAATATTTAAGGTTTGCTCACCCCAATCTGGTGGGTAGCCAATACCTATAGAGTACCCCGTTCTAGATTCTTTTTTAATTCCATATTTATCTTCTGTGGCTGTCAAATGCGAGGCGGAAGTTCCTTTTCCTGTTGGCAGCAAGGTTGCAATGCTAGCATAATCTCCTCCGAACTCTGGCGTTCCATTAAATAAAGCTTTTTGGATATCCGCAACAGCATCACATTGTCTAATTCCAGGATTAATAATTTTAAATGCTGTATCCATTGCTTTTTCACTTATTTTCGCTGCAGCTTGCATTAATTTAATTTCTGAATCTGATTTAACAATTCTTACCCAATTAACTAATCTTTCTGAATCATGAAAGCTTGCTCTATTAAGTCCAGTTAATAACTTTTCAAAGCAAGTTGCTGTAAAGTAATGGCTGTCCATTTCGACGCCTATTCTTATGTTGTCCCATTTTTTTTGTTTAATGATTTCTACTAAATATTCATAAGGGTGTGATGGTGGAGTATGAATATATTTTTCTGGGTACTTTATTATATTTTTATCTTGAAGATATGTTTTTATATAAGCACCTCTTGAATCTTGATCTCTCAGAAAGCAAGTTGGTTCGTCTTCATTGATGTGAATTAAAACACATTGAGCGTAATAAAAAGACCACGCATCATACCCAGTTAAATAATTCATATTTGCTGGGTCGCTAGAAATAAGTAGATCAATTCCTCTGATTTGCATTTCAGCTTTAACTTTATTTAAACGCTCTGCATATTCTTTTTTTTCAAAAATCATTTAATTCCTCAAAAGTTTTCCGTATCCTTTTATTGGCAATTTGTATCCAATAGATCTTATGGTATCCCAAATTAAAGTCTGATTACTAGAAAAAACTGGTATATTTAATTTTTTTTCTACTTTATCGATAATTTCTAAAGCTGGAAGAGCAGTGCAAGATATAAAAAGTGCTTCAGCTTCGGCTATATCTAATTGAGTTAATGTTTCAGATAAATACTTTGGATCAATATTTGCAAAATCTGCATCTAGATTTAAATTGAAGGTCCCAAAAGAAAGTACATCAATGTTTTTTTTAGAAAAATATTCATAAATACTTGTATTTACAGAATCAGGGTAAGGTGTAAAAACAGCAATTTTTTTTATGTTCATTAATTTAAAAGCTTTAATAGCTGAAGTGATTGGAGTAGTGACGTAACAATCTGGTTTGGCTAATTGAATTTTTTCTTTAACTTTATCTTCTCCAATGGCTATTGTCCCAGAAGTGCACCCGTAAGCCACTGTGTTAATTTTTTCACCTGGTAAAATTTTTTTAGTAATCCCTTCAATTTGATCACGCATTTTTAAAAGATTTTCTTTAGTTAATGGATTTTCATTATGAATTCGGTTTACAAATACATCTATTGGTAATTGACTGAATATAGAATTAAAATCTTTTTCTATTGTAAGATCTGTAGTTAATGCAAGTAAACCAACTTTAGGGTTATATTCTTTTTTAAACTTAGGTTTTATATATTGTGATTTTATTTTCATCAAATTATTTTATTATGTTGTTCTCAGGTCCGAAAGGAAATTTTGTAATATCTTCAGCACTATTTTCCTTAATTACAAGTATGTCGTGCTCTCTATAACCTCCTGCGCCTGGTTTTCCTTCTGGAATTAAAATCATGGGCTCCATAGAAACAACCATGTTTTTTTCTAAAACTGTTTCTACATCTTCTCTAAGCTCAAGTTTTCCCTCTCTTCCGTAGTAATGACTTAAAACTCCAAATGAATGTCCGTAACCAAATGTTCGGTACTCAAGATAACCAAGTTCAGCAAATATCTCATTTAACTCTGATGTAATTTCAGAACACTTTGCTCCTGGTTTTATAAGCTGAATACCGCGTTTGTGAACTTTTACATTTGCTTCCCATGCTTTTAGAGATGCATCATCTGCCTCACCAACAAAAAGTGTTCTTTCTAAAGCAGTGTAATATCCTGAAATCATTGGAAAAGTATTAAGGGAAAGTATATCACCATACTTGAGTTTCCTGGTAGTTACTGGATTGTGGGCTCCGTCAGTATTAATTCCAGACTGAAACCAAACCCATGTATCTCTTAATTCTGAATCGGGATGGTATTTAACTATAGCTTTTTCCATGGCATCCCGAGCAACCATAGCAATATCTATTTCCGTTTCCCCAACTTTAATTTCTTTTACTAACGCTTCTCCACCAATATCAGCAATTTTTGCTCCACTTGTTATTAAACTAATTTCTTCATTTGATTTGATCATTCTTTTTGACATCACAAAAGACGCAATATCAATTAATTCAGGGTTGCCTAGCGCATCTTTTAAATTTTTGTGCCGCTCTAAAGTTAAGTGATCATTTTCAACACCTATTCTTTTTACTTTTTTTACAAGAGAAAT
>CAJQRW010000061.1 GCA_905612415.1 uncultured Pelagibacteraceae bacterium | reverse complement strand
CCACTGGATATTAAAAAAATCAAGACTACAGAAAAATATATTGGCTATGCCCAAAAAAATAACCTGAACGAAATAGAATTCTATGTAACCAAGCCTTATAATAAAGAAGTAGCTACTTATGGTAATGGCACAATGGTTTCATTTTTAGCTGATTCAACTAAAGCAGTTGATGATTTTCATGCTCGTGCATTAGCAAACGATGGTGTTAATGAAGGACTACCAGGGCTAAGATCTGATGGGAATTATTATGCTTATATACGCGATCCCGAAGGGAACAAAATTTGTGTTAAATGCAATTCTAAATAAATGAAAAAACTTTTAGGGATCATGGTCCTGGGTTTATGGAAGTTGGTGTCCTATTATGAACCTGACAGTCGTACCATTTTTCTCATAAAAACGTTCAGAGTATTCAAATAAGCTAGATAAAATTCTGAGATTTCAAAATCTTTACGGCATTCTTACGGCGAAGACCGTAGTAGAATAAAATCTCAAAATTTACGGCAAGAAAATTATAAACAAGCTATCTCTACGTCTTTATTATTTGTTTAAAAACTAAACTTAAATAGTTTAATCATTATTTGAAAAAATTATTATGATATGCTATAATCAATTTATAGGTACTCCAGATAGTTATTCTCTGTTAAAGAATGTCCAGATGAAGGTTTTCTCTGCTTAACGAAAACCTTATTTAAGACTTGAGGTTTACAAGATGACTTTTAAAGAGGCGTTGAGTATTTTTTCGAAAACAAATACAACCAAAAAGAAAGAAGATATTTCTTGGTTAGTTTGGCTCATAGAAAATCCTAAATCACCTTTTCATCTTCATGGAGCAGTCACTCTGCGTGACCACGATCATATTCATGTTCTTCTTGGACGCGGACAAGCCAATGATGACGAAGCATTTGTTATTGGATTTACAATGGGTAACGACGATAGAACTAAATCATGGGAATCAAAATTATTTAAATTCATTTCCCGTTGGTTCTATTCTAAATCGGAACGATTTACTAAAAAGCAGCTAAAAATTTTCGATTCAGGATTTAAATACGGTCGGTCAAAGTTAAAATTATATCAAAGAATAGGCGAAATCGATTGGAGTAAAAAGGATAAGAGCATATCTTTAAACGAATTTAGAAGAAGTTTTGGAGTGTATTGACGGCTACAAATTTGTGCAAATTGGGACGGGTCTAAAAGGCAATAGATAGGAAACCACCCCGAAACCAGAGGCAAAACTGAGATAAAAATTTATCCTAATTAGCTTTAGGTTTTAAATATGTTGTAAAAGTTGGTTCGTGCATAGTTTAGCAAAACACAAACTCTGTAAAATTGTATTAAAACGGCGTCTAATGATTTAATATATAGATTTGACAGACTATGATTGTTTTTTCATCTACAGAGTATACAATGTATCATAACAACTATACAGAGTATACAATGTATCATAACAACTATAGTGAAGGATGCTGAATTAGTATGGATATACAAACAGAAATTACTCCAAACCCTTCCAGTTTGAAATTTTTGCCAGGCAAAATTGTAATGGAAAAGGAAACGGCCGATTTTCGTAATGTGGAGGAAGCGAAGCGTTCTCCATTCGCTTTAAATTTATTCAAAATTGATGGGGTCGAGGGAGTTTTTTTTGGTTCAGATTTTATTTCAATAACAAAAAACAATAATCATGAATGGCAAACGCTCAAGTCTTCAATTTCTGAAACTATTATAGAATGCTATAAATCGGGGACTGCTATCATGCTTCAAGAAGAAGAGGATAAAACTGGCACAAGTAATACCGAGGATAATGAAGCAGTGATTAAAATAAAAGAGATAATAGAGACCAAAGTAAGACCTGCTGTGGCAAAGGATGGCGGAGATATTACTTTTCAAAGTTTTGATAACGGCATTGTCTATCTTCAGATGAAGGGATCTTGTTCTGGCTGCCCAAGTTCAACAGCAACCTTAAAAGCGGGCATTGAAAATATGCTCAAACATTATATTCCTGAAGTGCGCGAGGTGCGACCGGTAACTTAAAATAGCAATCATGAAACTATTAGAATGTATAATACGTGTTGTAATTAATTTTTTTGCTTATCTAATCTTGTCGATTATAGTAATTTACTGTTTAATTTTCATTGCCAATTCTTTTGCAGGCCAAACGTATACAATAACTCACGGAGAATATTTTCTAACTTGGATTGTAATGGCAGTTTTCATCAGACAGGTCAGCGGAGATATTTCCGTATTATTTTTCAAAAAATCTGAAAAAGGAGACTAATATTAGCACCTGGTTGCGACCTTGGATTTTCCCCTAAAACACTTTGTTTTCAAAAATTAAAAATTATAACAAAAGTAGCTAAAAGTTTTATTAATTAATATAATTCATATCTATGCCCCAACAATTTATCGGACAATCAAGCTCGCCTTTGAATAATAATATTAATACCGCAGTTATTCTAGCGGCGGGACGTGGAGAAAGAATCGCTGGTGGTGAAGAATATAGATCTAAACCTTTAATTAAATTATACGATCTTAGCTTTATTGAGAGATCAATAAAAAAATTGTCCAATAAGTTAAAAGTTAATAAAATATTCATTATTACTGGATTCAAACATGATGAATTAAAAATACATTTAGATAAATTAAAAAGAAAACTGACCGTTGATTTAGAAGTAGTTTTTGCAAAAGAATGGGAAAAGGGTAATGGAGCCAGTTTTTTATCTGTTCTAAATCATATCAAACAAAAACAATTTTATTTGTTAATGGTAGACCATATTTTTAATGATGAATTTTATTCAACTATTTCTAAATCAAAAATTAATAATACTAAGTGTTATTTGACAATCTCGAAGTCCTTATCATCGATGCATGATCATAATGATGCTACTAAAGTTAAAATCACCGAAAATAAAATTACCAAAATCGGTAAATCTATTAGTGAGGTGGATGGATTCGATACAGGTTTTTTTGTATTACATTCTGAAGCCTTTGCTGACGTTAAAAATTTATCTGAAAAAAAATTCCTTGCCTTAAGCGATGTCATGCAAGCATTGATTCAAGAGCAAAAATTATATTTTATTGAAGTCGCAGCTGACAGTTGGTTAGACATAGACACTAAAAAAGATTTTTCTAATGCAAAAGATTTTTTGTTAAATACATCAAGTTCAAAAACTAATGATGGTCCAATTTCTACATATTTTAATCGACGGGTATCAAAATGGATAACCTCAAAGTTAGTCTATTATCCAGTAACACCTAACCAAATTTCAGTTATAACATTTCTCATAACTGTCATTGCTAGTTTAGTCATTATAAAACAAGGCTATTTTTTTTTAGTATTGGGCGCCTTGTTGGCACAACTATCCTCTATTCTAGATGGTTGTGATGGTGAAATTGCAAGACTAAAACTTTTAGGCAGCAAGTATGGTGGTTGGTTTGATCAAGTTTTAGACCGCTATAGTGATTTGTTTATCATCACTGGATTAACATTTCACACCTACTTTCTCCATAACACTTTAGCTGTTTTCATTATTGGTTTTATTGCTGTAGGTGGAAAAATTATTTTAAGCTACACCGCGCAAGTTTATGATGCAGTAATTTCTAAACACAGCAATTTTCGTATGGGAAGAGACGTAACAATATTCATTATTCTGATAGGAGCTATAATGAATATTCCCTATATTACTTTAATAACGCTGGCAGTTATAACGAACGCAGAAGTTTGTCGAAGATTATGGAGTTTGAAAAACAAAATTGATTTCTAAAGGTTAATTTTAAAATTTCTAAAATAACGATTTAATATACAACCTAAAAAATCTGATAGGTATCTTTACTTATAATCTTTTTTCTTATAAAATAACACACTCTTATAGAATAATTTTATTCTCTTAATTGTAAAAAGCAAATATCCCAATATGAAAATAGAGGTAAATGAAGAATTTAAAAAAAATTGAAAGGAAACAAAAATGAAAAAAGTTAAATTAGCAGTTGTTGGGGTAGGTAATTGCGCAAGTTCATTAATTCAGGGAATTGAATATTACGAACATCATCATAATGAACATTCTGATGGTATTATGCAGCCGAAAATTAATGGGTGGAGACCACAAGATATTAAAATTGTAGCTGCTTTTGATATTGATAAGAGAAAAGTGGGATTGCCAGTTGCGAAAGCAATTTTTGCAGAACCTAATTGTACAACAGTTTTTCAAAAAGTAATTCCAGTAAACGGAGTTGGGGTAAAAATGGGACCAGTATTAGATGGAATAGCTAATCATATGAAGGAATATCCTGAGTCTCAAGCATTTAGAGTTGCAGATATAAAACCAGTGAACGTTGTTGAAGAATTAAAAAATAGCGGCGCAGAAGTTATGGTTTGTTATCTACCTGTAGGTTCTCAAAAAGCAGTTGAATTTTATGCCAATGCTTGTCTACAGGCTAAAGTAGCTATGGTTAACTGTATGCCAGTTTTTATTGCCTCAGATAAAAAATGGGCAAATAAATTTAAAGAAGCAGGAGTACCAATAATTGGAGATGATATAAAAAGTCAGGTTGGAGCAACCATTGTTCATAGAGTTTTAAGTCGTTTATTTAACGATAGAGGTTGTAAAATATTAAGAACCTATCAATTAAATACTGGTGGAAATACTGACTTTTTAAATATGCTAGAAAAGTCGAGATTAAAATCTAAAAAAATTTCAAAAACGGGATCAGTTCAATCCCAATTAGATGTTCCTCTACGTGCTGACAATATTCATATCGGCCCCTCAGATTATGTTTCTTGGCAAAAAGATAATAAGGTTGCTTTCATACGAATAGAAGGTGAAGGTTTTGGTGGATCACCTATAAATCTTGAAATGAGATTATCTGTGCAAGATTCACCAAATAGTGCAGGTGTAGTTATTGATGCTATTCGATGTGCAGCTCTTGCTAAAGAACGCGGGTTAGCAGGTCCTCTTAACAGCGCTTCATCATACTACATGAAAACTCCACCAGTGCAGCATCGTGATCATATAGCACGTGAGTTAACAAATGAGTTCATTATGGGAAAAAAATGAGATAAAAATTTATCCTCCTTATGGTCCAGTTATGGTCAAGAGATGAAGTTATGACCAAAAAATTAATCACTGTAACTAGAGATTGTAAAATTGACCAGTGTATGGAAATAATGAATGAAAAAAGAATTAGACATCTTCCAGTGTTAGAAAATAAAAAAATTGTTGGAATTGTTTCAATCCGTGATGTTTTAAAAATTATGATTGAAGAACAAAAAGAACTTATAAATCACTTACAAAAATTCATAACTACTTAAAATTTATTAATGCTTCAGCTTATTAATCTTATCTTTTAAACTCAATTTAAGTTTTTTTAACTCTCTTAAATCTATCCAAGAATCTGAAGCTCGATCATTTAATCTTTTCTTTGTAGTTTTTTTAGTAATAGCTTCAAGTTTTTTGTGTTCTTTTTTAAGATCATTTATTTCTGTCATTTATTTAATATTAATAAGTTATTATGGCAAAAATGAGAGACACTACAAGGTTGAAGACCCGGAACCAAGATCCCTAAAAGCTTTTTCATGATCTATGAGACTAGCACAAAACTCATTCGTAATTGACTCGTAATCTACACACGTAATTTCCGTTAAACTTCTTCAGTTTTCAAAAGTGATGCTGTTGCTATATAACAATTCTAGAAGAAAGGTTAAGGGCACCGGGTAACAGAACGCCCCTTACTACTCTTCTATTTTATTGAATTTATATTATAAATTTTATTGTTTAATGTGATAAAATTAATTCTAACGCATGTTCAGGATCAAGATATTTAATTTTTTCATTTAAATTTAAAAAATCTTTAAATTTCAAATTTTTTATACTTTCGTAATCATCATGATAAACTACATTTTCTTTTTTTTTTTTTATAACTCCCACTCCATGATCAGCTTTTATAACAAAAAAATCTATTTCTTTGGTTTTTATAAGTTCTAAAGCAACTTTCCACACATTTCCTGACCAAACTGACTGTAATCTAGGAACATTTTCTTCTAGCCAAGTTCTTGGTATCATGTCGTGAAGAAAGATAAATCCGTTTTCATTTAATATTTTTAAAGAATTAATAATATCTTTTCTACATTGTTCGTACTGATGAAGTCCATCTATAAAAATTACATCAAAATTTTTTTTATTATTTTTAAAAAAATTATCAGATGTATCTCTTATATTGCCACCTTTTTCTGGATCTACTCCAGTTTTATTAATTAATGGAATCGCATTAAAGCATATATTGCTAGAACACCCTATTTCTAGATATTTGCAGTTTTTAAATTTTTGTGTTGCCAGAGAAATAAAAGATATTCTGTTGTATAAAATTTTATTCCAATTTATCTCAATTACAGTATCACAAAAGTTATCAAACTTTTTTTGATGCTCTTCCATTGAAAGTTTGCCTTCAAATGCTTTTTTATCCATTTTTCGGTAATATTTTTTTAGCATACATAAAAATATTACAAAAAAGTCTTTTAGGCCAAAGAATTATTGCTTTATATTTTGTGGAAAAAGTAGCATATGAGTAGTGCATTAGAGAAAAAAACTATTGGTTAACTATATAAAACAAAAAAAATAATGATTCGCTGAAATAACTACTACAAGCCGTTTAAAAAAGTGTTAGTATCTGTTATTAATTTACTAAGTACGAAAAACAAAATGCATCTTTGGAAAGGAAATAAGTATGGAAGATCATAAAATGACAAAGCAAGACAAATTAGTTTATTCAATAACTTTAGCTTCTATATTCTTCGGTGTATTAGGAATAGGTTTGGTAGGATTAGCAATAAATATATTTGGAGGATAAGTTCGATAAAACCCTATTATAAAAAATATGAGTCTAAATAATAAAGAAACATATTATAAAATAAATAATAAGGTTATGTTTATAGAGCCACCTTTCTACAGACTATACCATGACCAATATTGTTTAGTTAAATACCCTTTGGCACTAGGTTATCTTTCTGGTGCAGTTATTAGAAATACAAATTGGACAGTCCAAACATACAATGCAGATTTCAATGTAAAAAAAAAAGTTTTTGACCCAGAAAATGAATATGTTTCTGGTATAGGATTTAAAAGATATATAGCTTCATTAAAAGATGATTCTTTACCTATTTGGAATGAAGTTAAGAGTGCAATTGAAAACTACAACCCAAGTGTTATTGGAATTTCTGCAAAAACTCAAAATTTTGTATCAGCTTCCATTATTGCAAAAATAGCAAAAAAAATTAACCCAAAAATAAAAATTATAGTTGGAGGAGTTCATTCAACAATGAATGGCTCCAAAGTTCTTAATTGTAAAGATATTGATTTTTTGTCAATTGGTGAAGGTGAAATTACAATAGTTGAACTATTAAAAGCACTTGAAAATAATACTGATTTAAAACATGTAGATGGAATTGTATTTAGAAATAATAACACATTTATAAGAAATAAACCTAGATCATATGTTGAAAATTTAGATAAATTAGATTTCCCATTAACGCATGCCCCAAAAGTTTTAAAAGACTTTGAAAAATACCCTAAAGAGGCGTTTGGTTATATTTTTGGTTCTAGAGGCTGCCCTTACGCGTGTACTTTTTGTGAATCAAAATCAATGTGGACAAGAAAAGTAAGATATAGATCTCCTGAAAATATTATTGCAGAGATAAAACTAATGCAAAAATTTGGTATTAAAAAGGTAAACTTTGATGATGACACATTTGGAATAAGTAAAAAAAATATAAAAGCAATTAACGACCTAATGCACGATGAATTACCAAATATGACCTATACTTGTGAAACAGTAGTACAACTAGCTAAAGATGAAGATGTGGTAAAAGACATGAGGCGGGGTGGCTGCACAGCAACATTTGTAGGAATTGAATCTGGAAATAATCAAATATTAAAAAATATTAAAAAAACTCAAACTACTGACGAATGTATTAGCGCAATGAGAAACTTAAAGAAACATGGAATTGAATCTCATGCTTTTATAATGGTGGGATTTCCAGATGAAACTGAAGAAACTTTTAAACAAACGATGGATTTTATACCTAAACTCAAACCTGATGGGGTTATCTTTAGTATTTTTACACCGTATCCAGGATCTGATATTTATGAAGAATGTAAAGATCAAGGTATTATTACTGGTGATTTCGATTTAGTTTTATATAACCATCAAAGCCCATTAAATTGTTTTACTAAACATATACCAAAAGAACGTTTCTATGAGTTAAGAAAAAAAGCTTTTCATTTTGTTGATGAATATAATAGTAGAGCAAAATTTAGTAGAGGAATTTCTTCACTTCATAATCTTGGGCTAATAACAACTTGGAAAAGAGTATATAGATACTTTTATAGTAAATTTCTTAACTTAACTATTAGCAAATCTTTTTAATTAAAGATCATGATTAAGTTTTAAATCATTTTCAACCATACTGGCAACAAGATCATCAAATGGTATTTTAGGTTCCCATTTTAATATTTTTTTTGCTTTACTCGAGTTTGCCAAAAGAGTGTCCACTTCTGCTGGTCTTATTAAATTGTCATCTAAGACTATATGGTCTTTGTAATTTAATCCAACGCAATCAAAAGCTTTTTTTGCAAAATCTTCTACTGAATAGTCTTTGCCAGTTCCTATTACAAGGTCTTGAGGATTTTCTTGTTGCAGCATCAACCACATTGCCTCAACATAATCTTTTGCGTGACCCCAGTCTCTTCTAGCATTTAAATTCCCTAATTTTAATTTTTTTTGTAGGTTTTTTTTTATTCTAGCAGCACCAAAGGAAATTTTTCTTGTTACAAATTCAAACCCTCGTCTCGGAGATTCGTGATTAAATAGTATTCCACTTGAAGCGTGCAATTTATATGCTTCGCGGTAATTTTTGGTTAAATGATAACCAGTTACTTTTGATATACCGTACGATGATCGTGGATTAAATGGAGTTTCTTCATTTTGTGGAGTTTCTTTTACTTTACCGAACATTTCTGAAGACCCCGCAAAGTAAAATTTTACATTACTTTTTACAAACTCTTTTACTGCAGAAAGCAAATAATGTGTCCCATTAATATTAATATTTAATGTTGAAAATTCATCTTCGAAAGAATAAGCAACGTAACTTTGTGCAGCTAAATGGTAAACTTCAGTTGGTTTGATTTTTAAAATTATATTAAATAAACTTGCGTAACTTTCTAATGATCCAGCATGTAAAGTTATATCTTCTAAAATTTTTCTAATTCTCCAAAGTCTATGATTTTCATCTTCTAAAGCTACTCTTCTTACTATTCCATGAACTTCATAACCTTTCGATAATAACAATTCTGCAAGATAAGAACCGTCTTGGCCTGTAATGCCTGTTATAAGAGCTACTTTTGACATAAGAAATTTTTTTACTTATTTATAATTAAATTTTCAATTTGTTGTATATAAAAAAAATAGTTAATTAAAGCTAAATTTTAAAATTTGATTTTTTACTGTCAGTTAAAAAAGTTTTTACTGTTTCTTTTGTTAATTGATCAAATGATTTGCCAAAATTCTCAATTTTTTCAATTATTTCAGGTGGTGTAGTGATTATGTGGCACCCCAATTGCTTGGCTTGCAGATAATTATATGGCTCTCTTACGCTTGCCCATAATATTTCAACATTTTTAAATTTCTTAGATAATGCTATACTTTTTTTAATTTCTGGAACCGGATCTTTTCCAGTATCTCCTGCCCTTCCAACAAATATAGAAATTATTACTTTTGTTTTTTTGTCAATTATTTTTAAAATTTTTTGAGTCTGTCTTGCTGTGTAAACTGCAGTTATATTTAGTTTAATATTCTGACAGTTTAGATCTTTTATTATTTTTCCCATAAAAATACCTTTTGAGTTAGTAACTGGTATTTTTACATAAACATTTTTTCCCCAATTGTTTATTTGCAAAGCCTGTTTTTTCATACCCAAATATTCATCAGCAAATACTTCTAGGGAAACTGGTTTATTTTTACAAATTTTAAGAATTTTTTTTGAATAAAGTTTATAATCTTTTGCTCCCGCTTTTCTCATTAGACTTGGGTTTGTTGTAAATCCTTTAACAATTTTTTTTCTACTAAATTTTTTTATTTTATTTAGTTCTGCTATGTCGCAAAAAATTTTTATTTTCATATTTTGCCCTAAAGGTTTTTTGTAATACTTTCCGTCATCTTTTTAGCATCAGAAAAGAGCATTAAAGTATTTTCTTTATAAAATAAATCATTATCAACCCCAGCATAACCAGGTGATAAACTTCTTTTCACAAATAATACTGATTTGCACTTTTCAACATCTAAAACTGGCATACCGTATATTGGACTTTGTGGATCAGTCTTTGCTGCCGGATTTGTTACGTCATTTGCTCCTATTACAAACGCAACATCTGTATTAGCAAAATCGTTATTAATCTCCTCTAGTTCAAATACTTCATCATAGGGTACATTTGCTTCTGCAAGCAATACATTCATGTGTCCTGGCATTCTTCCAGCCACAGGGTGAATTGCATAGGATACTTTAATATCATTTTTTTTAAGTGTATCTACCATTTCCCTAAGCGCATGTTGAGCTTGTGCAACAGCCATTCCATAACCAGGAACAATTATAACCGATGATGCATTCTTCATTAGAAAAGCTGCATCTTCTGCATTGCCACTTTTGACTGGTTTTTGTTCTTTACCTTTCAACGTAGATGACTGATCTGTCGCTCCAAATCCACCCAATATTACACTAAAGAATGAACGGTTCATTGCTTTACACATTATGTAAGATAAAATTGCTCCAGATGAACCAACTAATGCTCCAGTAATGATTAAAGCTGTATTTTCTAAAGTAAAACCAATTCCAGCCGCAGCCCAACCCGAATATGAATTTAACATTGAAATGACAACTGGCATGTCAGCACCACCAATTGGGATTATCAATAAAAACCCAATTAAAAAAGAAATAGCTAATAAAATCCAAAATAGATTTGAGGACTGAGTTAAACACAAAAGATAAGTTACAACTACTGTAGAAATTAGTATTAAAGCATTAAGTAGGTGTTGACCTTTAAATGTTATTGGTGAACCAGACATTATTCCCTGAAGTTTTAAAAAAGCAATTATTGAACCTGAAAATGTTATTGCACCAACTGCTGCTCCAATTGACATTTCAATTAAGCTTCCAAGTTTAATATTTCCTGGAGAACCAAGATTAAAAGCCTCTGGATTTAAAAAAGCAGAAATAGCTACAAAAACAGCTGCAAGTCCAACAAGACTATGAAAGCCAGCCACAAGTTCTGGCATAGCAGTCATTGGTATCTTATATGCTATGAAAGTCCCTATTATTCCCCCAATTAATAAAAAAATTAAGACATGGATAAATCCAGTAGAAAAATTTCCAATAGATAGAAAGGTTACAGTAATAGCTATTACCATTCCTAAAATACCAAAAAAATTACCCTGTCTGGATGTTTCTGGAGATGATAAACCTCTTAATGCTAAAATAAATAATACACCTGATATTAAATAAAAAACTGCCGATAAATTTGCTGATATCATTATTTATTTTTCTTCTTTTTTTTATACATCGCAAGCATTCTCTGTGTAACTAAAAATCCACCAAAAATATTTATTGCTGCTAACAATATTGCTAAAAAACCAAATATACTTGAATTATTAAAAATACTTTGTGATTCTCCAGATAGTCCAGCAATTATAGCACCAACTATAATAACTGAAGAAATCGCATTTGTTACTGACATTAAAGGAGTATGTAAAGAAGGAGTAACACTCCAAACAACATAATATCCAATAAAGATCGATAGGATAAATATACTTAATCTAAATATAAAAGGATCAATTTCCATAATTTTATTTTACTAATGTTTTTTTTATTATTTCATCTTCTAAATTAATATTAATTTTTTTATTTTCCTTATCATAAAGATTTAAAACAAAATTATATAAATTTTTTGCATATAAATTAGATGCTGAAATAGGTAACTTATTTAGAATATTTCTTTCTCCCATTATTTTAATACCATTTTTATATATAATCTTATCAACTTCTGTAAAAGCAGAGTTTCCTCCTTGTGCTGCCGCTAAGTCATATATTAATGATCCTGTTTTCATATTATTTATCATACTTTCTTTAATTATTAACGGAGCTTTCTTTCCTGGGATTAAAGCAGTACATATTACAATATCAATTTTTTTTAAAGTTTCACTTAAAAGTTCTTCTTGTTTTTTTTTAAAATCTTCAGAAGCTTCTTTAGCATAACCTTCTTTCGTCTCTAAATTCTCAGAACCTTCTACTGTTAAAAATTTACCACCCAAACTTTCAACTTGCTCTTTTGATGCAGGTCTAACATCTGTAGAAAAAACAATAGCTCCCATTCTTTTTGCTGTAGCAATTGCCTGCAATCCTGCAACGCCTGCCCCAATAACCAAAACTTTTGCTGCAGGTATAGTTCCTGCTGCTGTCATCATCATTGGTATAGCTTTTTCAAATTGTGAAAAAGATTCTATAACTGCTTTATATCCAGCTAAATTGGCTTGCGAAGAAAGCACATCCATTGATTGGGCTCTTGATATTCTTGGAAGCAGATTAAGGGAAAAAATATTTATATCTTTTTTAATGAATTTGTTAATTATTTCTTTATTCAGATTAGGATCAAATTGAGAAATTAAAATAGATTTAATTTTCATTAAATTAAGCTCATCAGAAGATGGTTCGTTAACCTTTAAAATTATATTGGATTTTTCTAACACCTCTTCTTTTGATATATTGATACTTGCTCCGCTTTTTTCATACTCTTTATCGTTTATGCCTAAATGGTTTGCGTAATTCTTTTCAAGATTTATAGATAAACCTAAAGCAGTATATTTTTTTACACACTCTGGAGTAATGGAAATTCTTTTTTCTATTGAAAGATCTTCTTTAACAGATCCAATTATACACATTATCTCTGTCTGGCTTTAAACTTTGGATTCTTTTTGTTTATTATATAGACGCGTCCTCTTCTTCGAACGAGTTTCGAATTTAAATCCCTTTTTTTATGCGACTTTAGAGAACTAACTACTTTCATAATAAAATTAAATGTTGTTATGCCGGCAATGTCCTACTCTTCCGTGTCTTAAGACAAAGTACCATCGGCGCTGAAGGACTTAACTTCCGAGTTCGGAATGGGATCGGGTGTAGCCCCTTCGCAATAATCACCGGCAGGTAGGGTATATATTTATTAAAGTTTTTTGTAAATAGTTAAAATTTGCTTTTCTTATGCAAAATAATTCTAATTTTGGTGGGACGTGATGGTTATGCTCCATCTACCCCTGCAATGTCAATGCAGTACTCTACTATTGAGCTAACGTCCCTATATATTAATATTACCTAAAATAAATTTTATTTTATCAATTATATATCAAATTATTGAATTGGACTTAAAATGTTACTTAATTTTGAAATAAAATCCTTCTTAGTTGGAAGGTTGTTTTTAGTCATACTTTCTTGAATATTTTCATAGTTGTTAATGATAAAATTTATTGTTTTTTCTAATGATATAACATTTCGTTTTGACACAAATATCCCTTTTTTATTTTGAACAATATGTTTTATATCTTCAAATATTATAACTGGTCGCATCCTAGCCAAAGATTCGTCGATTACTTTTGGATGTGCTTCAGTAAATGAAGGTAGTATAAATATATTATGACTATCATAAATTTTAATTAAATCTGGAGCTGTGTATCCATATCCAATAAAATTAACTTTTTTGTTATCATATTTAAAATTTTCTTTTTCTCCTACAATAGATAATTCCAAATCAATTTGTATATCTTTTAAAATTTCTAAAAGAGAAAATATTCCTTTTTCTATTTTTAATCTACCTACATACAAGATCTTTATTTTATCAAGTAAAGGTTTTTTTAAATCTTTTAACCATAGCGAATTTAATTCAGATGGAAAAACCATATGACTTTTTTTTAACGGAAATATTCTTTCTTGACACGTGATAACTTGTGATTTTGTAGTAACTATTTTAAACATGAAATAATATATTGCTTTTCCAATAATTCCAAATATTGCT
>CAJQRW010000060.1 GCA_905612415.1 uncultured Pelagibacteraceae bacterium | reverse complement strand
AAACCCTGACCCGTTAAATTTTGAAGTAAAAGAAAGATATAAATATATAGATAAAGTTAAAAAATATAGAAAGATAACTGGACAAAAAACAGCATTAATCTGTGCCTCAGGTAATATTTCCAATTTACGTTCAGTAGTAGTTTGTTTTAATCCCAAGTTTGGTGCTGGCAGATTTGGTCCTGCTGAAAATGAACATTTTTTAAAGGCTGCAAATTTTGCAATAAAAAATAAAGTGGACGCATGGATAGTCATATATCAAAGCTCTGGTATTGATGTTCATACTGGAGTTGTTGGGTTAGCAGGTATGACAAAAAGTGTGATCGCTATGAGCGAAATTAAAAAAAATAATATACCAACGTTTGCTGTGGCGGCTAGAGCAGTTGCTGGTGGTACATATGCAAGTAGTTTTTTTCAACACGAATTTATTATTATTGAATCTAAATGTGTCGAAAATTTATTATTTTCAGGAAAAAGAGTTACTTCCAATATATTAAAAGGAACTGACTCTATACCAGATTCGTTTGGCAGAGCTGATGGAGTAATGAATGCCGGCCTGGCTGATATAACTCTTGAAAGTAGAAAAAATTTAAAAGAAACTATAGTTAATTTAGCCAATATAATTTTAAAAAAAGAAAATTTTAAAAAACAAAGTTCAGAAGAAACTTATGAAAGTCCAGAAGGTTTTAAAAAGACTGCTACAACTACATCCTAAAAGTATAGACTTATCCTTAGATAGAATTAAAAGATTATTAAATGATCTTGGTAATCCTGAAAAGCATCTCAGAAATCCTATTCAAGTTGTGGGAACAAATGGAAAGTACAGTTTTTGTACTGCACTTAGAGAAATTTTTGAAACTGCAGGCTACAAAGTCAATATGAACACTAGCCCTTCAATAAGGAAATTTAATGAAAGATATTATTTTTCTGGCAAATATATTTCAGATAAACGACTTTATAGTTTATTAATTGAGGTAGAAAAAGTAAATAAAGGAAAAAGTATTACATTTCATGAATTTATTTGTGCATGCTTTTTTCTTGAAGCCGCAAGAAATAAAGTAGACGTAAATATTTTAGAATCTGGACTTTTTTTCAGACTTGATGCAAGCAATGTTTTAAAAAAAAATATTGCATCAATAATTATGCCAATTGGTATTGATCATAAAGATTTTCTAAAAAAAGGTACTATAGATGAAATAGTTTATGAAAAATGTTCACACTTGCTTGGAAATTCTGTTGTTATAATTTCAAAACAAAGCAAAACAGTACTAGAAAAAATAAAAAAAAATTTAAAAAAAAATTCCTCAAAAAAAATATTTTTTTCTAAAAATTATAGTTATATAAAAAGTGAGAAAGGTTTTAAGTACAAGGATAATTTTGGTAAAATTGACCTATCTTTTCCCAATTTACAAGGTGATTTTCAACTAAATAATATATCTACCGCAATCGCTACTGTAAGAAATCTTAAAAAATTTAAAATAACTAAATTCCACATCAATAAAGCGATAAGAAACATAAGAAGTGAAGGTCGCCTACAAAATATAACTCGAGGAAAACTTCGCAATTTTGTAAATAAAAAAACTCAAATTGTAGTTGATGGAGCCCACAACCCTTTGGCAGCATTAGAAATGAAAAAATATTTAAATCACAAATATTCTAAAAAAAAAATAATTATGGTTCTTGGTATGATGGCAAATAAAGAACACAGTAAATTTATCAAAATACTTAAAAATAATGTTCATTCTATTGTCGCTTTAGATATTCCAAATCAAATTAATTTTATGCCTAAAGAAAAGCTTGCAGAACATGCTAGATCACATAATATTATTTCAAAAACAGAGATGTCGATTAAGTCTGCTTTTAAAAATATTTCAAAACAGCATAAAGATGCGGTTATATTTTGTACAGGCAGTTTGTATTTTGCTGGGGAAATACTAAATTTAAATTAGTTAGATATTTTCTTTAATCCAGGAAATAATATTAGATTTTGTTGTAGCTCCAACTTTTGTAGCTTTTAACTCACCCGACTTAAAAAGCAGCATTGTTGGTATTCCTCTGACCCCATATTTTGTAGGCTGGTTTGGGTGGTCGTCGATATTATGTTTAGCTATTACAACTTGGTCTTTCATTTCATTTGATATTTCTTCAAGGATTGGACCAACTTGTTTGCAAGGACCACACCATTCTGCCCAAAAATCAACCAGTGTTGGTAAGTTAGCTTTTAAAACTTCTGTTTCAAAGTTTTCGTCTGTAACATTTTTGGTTGCCATATGTAATTTCAATTTAATATCTTTTTAATCAATGTCAACTAGCCTTTTGATACACCTTTTCTATTTCTTCAATATATAAATTTATTTGATCGAGCAATTCTAACTTTTCCTTGTCATCCTTAAATTTATTTCTTAGTGCGTCAATCTCCGCGTAGGTTCTGGGAATAGTATTCCACTTTTCTTTATTTGTACTTAAAACTCTTGCAGAAATTTCTTTATGCATTGATCTATATTCGTCTTTGGGAAGCGATTCTGGACTTTCTTCATAAAGTATTTTTTTTCCAAAATATCTTAATCTTTCATCTTTAAACTTTTGTAAAACTAAAAATTTTTCTTCCCATTCTGCTTTATGAAAAATTGGCATGATGGCATTATCTTCTTTGGTAGTAAATTTTTTGTAAATAGACTCCTCTGCATAAACTTCTTCTTGTGAATCAAAATCGTGTTTTTCCATTGCTTCTTCATTTAAAATTTCACTTACCTTTTTTGAAAATTCTTTATTCTCTTTTATTAATTTAGCTCTTTGACATAGTTCTTCTAAACCTATTTTTTTATAAACATCAAAATTGATTCCATAACTAGCGTTCATTATTATTGGGTGTTTTTTATGTTTAATAGTTCTTATTACTTTTGGTGTTTTTTTTAATTCTTTTCTTAAATCTTTTAATGAAAGACTAAAATAATTTTTTGGATCCGACTTAAGATCAAAACACATTGGGTAACCCCACTGAGGATGTTCACAGACATATGTCAAAACAAAAGGAATACTTTTACCGTAGTAAAAAAAATCAGTACAAAACGTTAATTCATTTTTTATAATTTTAAGTGTTTTATCTTTATTGGTTGTCATTAAACTTGCTTTCCAAACATTTGGCGCGCTTTTACTTAAAAGTTTTGCTATTTCGACAGTAGCTAAAACATCAGAAATTGCAGAATGAGCATCGTTATGTTGTATGCCATTTATTGGGGCAAGTTTATCTAATTTAAAAACAGGGTTATTTTTATCACTAATTTCAGTTTTGATACATCCTGGATAATATAAATATGCAGCTCTTGTTAAACTGAATAAATCAGCTCTTTCATTTCCATTTGTTACTGTTAAATAAGGATAATCAAGGTTTTTAAATAACGTCCTCCTTAAAAACTCTTCATCAAAATTTATGGAATTATATCCAATAAAAATAGAATTTTTCCATTGGTTAAACTTCTCCATCATTTGCCTTATCATTTTGTAATGGGATAAATTTGTTTCTTTTAAAATTTTGGGAGTTGTTTTATTTACAATTAAAGCCATTGCTTCAGGTATGATACCAGGGCTTAATTTACATCTACCTTCATAACGATCTAGCTCTTGAAAATTATCATTTACTAATACGGCTGCAGCTTGAATTATTTGTCCATATGAAACGTTTGATGAGCAGGTTTCAAAATCATAAAAAACTAAATTTGTCATTTTAAAGTATTACTTATTCAATACCTTGATTTTGTCAATATCTTCTTTGATTGCATTTTCAACTTGTTCAGGATCCTTAATATTTTCTAGTGTTCTCATTATAGAACGAGCATCGCGACCAAAATCGTCTGTTACCTTCATAGTTTCTTCTAATTTTTTTCTTAATATTAAGATTCCATCAAAATGCTTCGCAAACCTATTTGTTATATTTTTTAAATCATCATGAATTTGTGTTGCGTGTTTTTGGACTTTTAAAGTGTGAAATCCCATATGAAAAGCTTGTAAAATAGCACACAAAGTATTGGGTCCCGCAACTGTAACTTTATATTTTATTCTTAATTCTTCCATTAATAATTCTTTAGTTTTGGGATCTCTATAACTTGAAAGCTCAGCATATAAACCCTCTGTTGGAGCATAAACAATTGCAAAATCTGTAGTTTTAGGTGGCATGATATATTTTTCAGCTACTTTTTTTGCCTTTGCTCTAAATGCTGATGCTAAATCATTTCTAGCTCGCGCTAACTCATCTTTATCTTTTGCCTGGTAAGCCTCATCGATAGCTTTATATTTTTCAATGGGCCAATGACTATCAATGGGGCATAGAACGTCTTCTAACTTAACTGCAAATTCGACTACATCCCTAGTCTCATCGGGTTTCATCTTAACGTTTGCAATATACTGGGCGGATGGTAATAAATCTTTTAATAAAGCAGCTAAAGAAAATTCTGCAAGACCACCATATTGTTTGACGCCTGCTAAAATTCGACTAAAACTATCTTGGCTTTTATTAATAGCCTCAACCTGTTGATTAAAAGCTCCAACTTTCTCATCAACTTTAGTAAGTGCTTGAGTCATGTCCCGGGTGACGTCTTTTGATAATGAATTAAACGAAGTAGACATTGTATTTATTGAATTTGTCAGAGATTCTTTTAGTCTTGTTAATTCTTCATTATTTTTTTCATCGCTTTTACTTTTCTTTTGGTTAATTAAAAGATAAATGACAACACATAAAAGTACTAAAACTATATATATAATTAAATCTTGCATATAAATATTAACGGTTAACTTTTAAAATATTCCTCATTTTATTTAAAGTAAACAAATAAAAATACTACTTAATTTTTTTTTTCCTCTCTCTATCAATGTGGGCTGTCATTGCATCAACTAAATAATCAGAATAAGTGAAAATTTCTTTGGTCTCAAAAGATTTAGTATCATGCTTCTCTGGATTAGTTTTGTTTTCAACAACAATTTTTCCCTTTTTTGTATCAGAATCTTCTAAATAAATTAAAATTAACCATTCTTCATCAGGACTATCATCGTACTTAATAAAACATTCATTAGATTCATACCTTCTGTCTATAACCCTAAGAATACTTTTATGCTTAGGTATATATCTTTTGTTAAGTTGAAAGACTAATGAATTTGCGGATCTATAAAATGATTCGAGCGCAAGTTCTATTGTATATCTATGAGCTGCATATTCTTTTTCTTTTTTTATTAAATCTTCTCTAGTATCACTATCAGAGATTTCTACTCCTAAAGCTATAACTCTTTCTCTAATTTTTTGTTCTCTAATTAGACGATATTTTTCTTTAATTTTTTCAAGACGTTCTTCAACAGGACGATAATCTTCTCTTTGTTCCTTTAAAGCTAATTTTTCTAAATTTTTTATCTCTTGCAATTCTCTTTTTCTAAAAGACTCAATTTTTCTCTCTAACTTTATTTCTTCTAAAAAACTTCTTCTTTTTTCTGCTTGTTCTCTTCTAAGAATTGCTTGTTCTTGCCTAATAAATTTTTTTAAGTCCTGCGTTCTTTCTCTAGCT
>CAJQRW010000059.1 GCA_905612415.1 uncultured Pelagibacteraceae bacterium | reverse complement strand
TATATAAACACAACCTGATCTTAGTTTTTTTGCTACTCTTTTTGCTTTTTCTTTGTCTTCAGTTTGTAAATAATTTCCAAGACCATATTCTGTGTCATTAGTAATTTTGATTGCTTCTTCCTCTGTTTCAAATGATATTATAGAGAGAACTGGACCAAAAATTTCTTTTTTTGCTATTTGCATATCGTTTGTGACATTTGTAAAAATTGTTGGTTTAATAAAATAACCTTTATTTAAATTATTTGGAAGGTCTGGGCCTCCTGCAGCTAATGTGGCTCCTTCATTAATTCCACTTTTAATTAAATTAATAATTTTATCATATTGAACTTTTGAAACAACAGGACCTATATGGTCCCCTTTCTTTGAAGCTAAATCAACCTTAATTAATTTTGCCTCTTCTGAGGCTTCTTTAATAGCTCTTTCATAGATTGGTTTTTCGACCAACATTCTTGTTGGAGCATCACATGATTGTCCAGAATTGCTCATTACATTTCTAATTCCATCTCTAACAGCATTAGGATAGGAATCGGCAAAAACTATATTTCCACCTTTACCTCCCAATTCTAAACAAACTCTTTTAATTGTATCAGCTGCATTCTTTGAAATTAACTTTCCTGCTCTTGTTGAGCCTGTAAAAGAAACCATATCAATATCAGGGTGACTAGATATGTGCGTTCCAACTCCAACTCCATCACCATTCACTAAATTAAAAACTCCAGATGGAAAACCTGCTTCATCTATCATTTCAGCAAATAACATTGCAGAGATAGGTGCTATCTCAGATGGTTTAAGTATCATTGTGCATCCTGTTGCAAGTGCAGGAATTACTTTTAGTGCTATTTGGTTAATTGGCCAATTCCATGGAGTAATTAGGCCGCAAACTCCTATTGGTTCATAACTTATGTGGTTGTTAGATTTTGAATCAAACTGCTCATCAAAATTAAATTTTTTTAATCTTAATATAAAATCTTCCAAATGAGATTGACCAGAAGTGGTTTGAGCTGAGGCTGACCAGTCAATAGGAGCGCCCATTTCCATTGAAATAGCTTCAGTCATTTCATTAAATCTATTTTTATAAATTTTAAGCAACTTTTCCAGTAGACCTATTCGTTCTTCTTTTGAAGTTTCTTTCCATTTAATAAATGTATTTTTAGCTGCTTTTGCCGCTACATCTATATCCTCCTTATGCCCTAAAGAGATTGTAGCAAAAGGTTCTTCATTTGAAGGGTTTATTACTTCAAAATCATTTGGTTTGGAAGGTGCAACCCATTTTCCATTTATATAAAAATTTCTTCTATCTAACATTATCAATTATTATCATAAAAATTATATTTGATGACCTTTTTCCTCTGGTTCAGAATCGGTTAATTCTGAAGGAAAACCATCTGCTCTTAAATTAATATTACATGCATCTTCTAATCTTTTTACTATCATTGAAGACCATGCTCTTGGTCCATATTTCTTTTGCCCGTCTTTAAAAATATTTAAAACTAAAGGTGATAGCTCTAGAGGGATATTGTTCTTTATTGATAAATCGTTAAATAGACCCATGTCTTTTAAAACTAAATCCATTGTAAAACTTATATTATATGATCCATTTAAAATCACTTGGCTTTCTGTTTCGTGAACGAAAGAATTTCCTGAAGATATTTTGATAGCTTCATAAGTTGTTTTTAAATCCATACCTGTTTTTTTTGCAACCGTTAAAGCTTCACCAACTGAAACAAGATTTACTGATGCTAAATAATTGGTAATAACTTTTAAGATTGAAGCACTGCCAAGTTCTCCAGTATGCAAAATCTTTCTACCCATTGCAGATAAAGCTGGTAAAATTTTATTAAAAGCATTTTTATCTCCTCCAACTAAAATTGCAATATTTCCTGTAGCTGCGCGGTGACATCCTCCACTTACTGGACAATCCAAAGGAATAGCGCCAGTTGCTTCAACCAAAGCTCCAATTCTTTTTATTTCAACACTATCTGTTGTGCTCATTTCTAGCCACACTTTATTTTTTGACAATCCTTTTATAACCCCATCCTCAGACTCCATAACTTTTGAGCAAACTTCAGGAGAAGGTAAGCAAGTTATAATAAGATCAGCTTTTTCTGCTAAATCTTTTGCACTGCTTGCGATCGATGCGCCTAGGTCAGAAAATTTTTTTGTTAATTTTTTATCTAGATCTCTTACAATTATATCAAATTTATTCCTTATTAAGCTTCCTGCCAGCTTTCCTCCCACATTACCCAATCCTATAAATCCTATTTTCATTTTTCCTCCTCCTTTTTTTTATTTGACTTTGTAAATAATATCAACGCAACTCCAGAAATTATAACTAATCCACCAAGAAAAACTTGCTTGGGTGGATCTTCTCCTAGTAAAAAAATAGATGTCACCAATCCTGTTACAGGAAGTATAAGCAAAACTGGCATAACTTTATTAACTGGGTATTTTTTTAAAACATAGTACCAAGCAGCATAACCAATAGGCTGCATAATAAATCCAAGAAATATTACTGTTAACCAACTATTAAAATTTGCATACAAAATATATTGCATAGGGTTTCCATCAAACATTAACGATACTAAAAGTAGCATAGGTCCAGAAAATACACATAACCATGTCATTAATGCAAAAGCTCCAATTTTTTTACTTAAAGGTTTTGCCATAACTGCTCCTAGCGCCCAAGTAAATGCACCAGAAATAGTAAGCAGAACCCCAATGTACTTGCCTTCAAGATTAGGAGCACCAGTTAAAATAAAAACTCCAATAAAAGCAATAATTAAACCAACTATATTTTTTAAAGTTGGAATCTCTTTTAATAAAAAAAAAGCGATTATTATTCCAAAGGGCACCTCTAATTGAACAAGAAGTACAGCTGAAGAAGCATCAATTATGTTTAAGCCTGTGTAAGTTAATCCATATTGTAAAGTGCTTCCAATTAAAGAAACTTTAAACAAATCAAAATATAAACCCTTTGGTAAGGGAAACCACCAGACAAGTATTAAAGCTGGTATTGTAAAACGTATACCCATAAGTAAATAAGGTGGAAAATACTGCATAGCAGGCTTAGCAATAACAAAACCAAAGCCTAAAACCACAGGTACTAGTAATGCAATAAATATATCTCTTGTTTTCATTTTCTTACTTTTTTATCTTCTTATCACATTGTATATTATGAAGATAAAGAAATAAGAGAGTTGCTAAGTGAAAATTGAAATAGTTGAAAACAACATAGTTTTGGTGAACCCTTCAAATGAAAACTTTGAAATACATCCTCTTTGGTTGAGAGAAAGAGCTAAAACAGAAAGTTTAGTGGATAAGTATAATGATCAAAGGTTGTATGATCCATCCCAACTTGATCAAAAACTTAAAATAAAAAAAGCATCAATGAGCAATGGTAATCTTAATATAGAATTTACGGATGGGGTAAAATTTGAATATGAAGTTAATAATCTAATATATGAAATAAACAAAAAAGAGCCTATAGAAAATGTAGTGTTGTGGAACTCTAGTCTTAACAAGAAACCAACAGCTGTCTACCAAAAAGATATTTTTGAAACAAAAGCAATGTATGACTTGCTGCAAGATTTTTATAAATATGGATTCGTAATTTTTAAAAAAATTCCTACAGAAGATAATTACATAGTAAATTTTGCAAATTCTATTGGAACAATCAGGCCAACAAATTTTGGTGAGTCATTTAGTGTTAAGTCTGTCCCAGAACCTAATGATTTAGCTTATACTTCAATAGCGCTAACACCACATACAGATAATCCTTATAGAAAACCTATTCCTTGTATACAGCTTTTACATTGCCTTGAGAATGAAGTTAAGGGAGGTCTTTCAACTTTAGTCGATGGTTTTGCTGTTGCCGAATACTTGAGAAAAAATCACAAGGATATATTCGAAATATTAACAAAAACTAAAGTTAGGTTTCGGTTTGTTGATAAAAGTATTATTCTTGAAAATTGGGGAGAGTTAATTGAACTAGATGAGAACAAAAAAATTAAACAAGTTAGATACAGCACAAGATTAGATTATGTTCCAGCTTTAGAAAAAAATGAACTAACACTATTCTATGAAGCTAGGAAATTAATTGCAGATTTATATGCTTCTTCAAAATTTGAAATAAGGTTTAGATTGAATAAGGGAGATTTGTTAATGATGGATAATCATAGATTGTTACATGGAAGAACTTCTTATGATACTAGTGAAGGTAAAAGATATTTAAAAGGATGTTATATCGATCACGATTCAACTGAAGGAAAATTAAGACACTTAGAGAGAAAGTTTAGTTTAAAATGGAAAAAATAAAGTTTAATCAAATGAAAGATGGGACCAAAGAAGAGTATCTTTTTTTAGATAAACATGAACAGAAATATATAAATGGTACTGCTGATCGACTATTAAAATTTATGGGTGGATTAAAAAATACTTTGGAAGGTTATCAAATAACTAGATTGGAACATTCTCTCCAAACAGCGACAAGAGCTTTAAATGAAAAAGCCAGCGATGAAATGGTAGTCGCCTGTTTATTGCACGATATTGGGGATGAGTTAGCTCCTTTGAATCATGCTGAATGTGCTGCTGCTATTTTAAAACCTTACGTAAGTGAAAAGACTCATTGGATAATAGAAAAACATGGAATATTTCAAATGTATTACTACGCCCATCATTTAGGTGGTAATAAGAATGAACGAGAAAAATTCAAAGGACATAAATATTATGATGATACTATAAATTTTTGTGAAAATTGGGACCAAAAATCATTTGATCCAAATTTTAAATCATTAACAATCAAAGATTTTGAACCTTTTGTTAGAAAAATATTTAATAGAAAACCTTATTCTATATAAAATGTTATTTACTGGGTAATCCTGAATTCTTCCAACCTGGACTAGCAGAATTGCCTAAAAAGCCGTCAGAAACATTGGTGCATTTATACTCTTCTTTTATTAAAAGTTCGGCTGCGGCTTGAGATCTAACACCTCCCATGCACATAGTTAGTATTTCTGTATCTTTGTTAATGCCTAATTTTTTAAAATCATTGATAAAGTTTTCATCTTTTATCGTTAAAAAATAAGTCTTTAAACCAATTGTTTCTCCATCTGGTTTACCATCGACATTCCATTCCTCTTCTGTTCTTACATCAAGCAATACAGATTGAGGATTATTTTTTATATGTTCAACAACTTCGTTGCTTATTATTTGTTTGATCATAATTTATAAAAATTTTAATAAACTATACCACAATTAAGCTTTATCTCCATAATCTCTCATATGCTTTGGTACTCTTGGGTGAGTTCCGTACATGAAGTGTCGCGACATATTTTCTCTATATTTGCTAGCTGGCACTTTTAATCCAACCGCTTCAGCTACCTCTCTGATTAACATTGGATTTGCCCCACAACATACACCTAAATAATTAATTCCAAGGTCATAAGCTTCCTTTGCAAATTTTGCAATTTCATATCTATTCATTTGCATTGGGTCCAAAGCTGTAGGAAATGTTGTTTTATGTGGTGTATTACATGTGCACCCATTATTATCAGGTAAATTAAAAAAGGTAGGATTTTTTTCAGTTGTTCTAAAGGCAATAGGTAAAGCAGCTACATGACATTTTAAAGCTTTCCTAATTTCTTTAAGATACGGCATCATTGTAGTTGGACCTCTAAAACAATTCATTCCTACTACGTCTCCTCCTCGTTGTTCCAATTCTTTGCAAGCATCTAAAATTGAAACACCATCTCTCATAATATTTTCTGCCATGGGTGCTATTGTAATAACGCAAGGAAGGTCAGACTTTTTCATGACTTCTAAAGCTTTGTAAGCTTCTTCAGCATAATAAAAAGTCTCGCCAATCAATATATCTGCTCCTTCGTCAACTGCCCAACCAACCATTTCAGAAAAAATTTTTTCTACTACTAGATGTGTTTTTGGATCCTTATTGTTCCAAATATTGGAGTTTGATATGTTTCCAGCCATTAAATTAGGTTCATATCCAATAGGGCTAGTTGCTATCTTTTTTGCAATTTTTAACGCTGATCTATTCAAGGATTCTAACAGATCCTCTTTACCTATGACTTTCATTTTTTCCCGATGACCATTGTATGTAAATGCTTGGACTATATCTGAGCCAGCATGTTGAAAATCTCTATGTAAATTTTCTAATACCTCAGGATGTTCCAGAGAAACCATTGGAACAAATTCTCCTGATGACATGTAACCTCTTCTTTCGATTTCAAAAAGAAATCCTTCTGCGCAGATTACAGGGCCTGAATTTAATCTTTCTATTAAACCTCTACTTTTCTCTTTACTTCTTTCCTTGTGGTTGTTCATTTTAACTCCCTTTTAGTGCTTTGAAATAATTTCAGGTGCACAATTTGGTTAAATACCTGGTTTTTTTAGAGATAAAGTTCCAAAAAAAAACCACCTACTAAAGCGGTGGTTTTAAGATCGCTTTAGCTGGATTTATTAAGCGCCCGCAAGTTGATATAACTCGGCGCTACTTATTAACATAACTGATGATATATATAATGTCAAATATAAATTATTTTATTTAAAGGGATATCTTGGAAAATTTACTTAAAAACGAAAAAAGTCCTTATCTAAAACAGCATGAAAATAATCCAGTGCATTGGTTTGCGTGGAATAAAAAAACATTAGATAAAGCAAAAGAGTTGAAGAAACCTATCTTCTTAAGCGTTGGGTATGCTAGTTGTCATTGGTGCCATGTTATGGCGCATGAAAGTTTTGAAAATAAAAATACTGCCGACGTGATGAATGAAAAATTCATTAATATCAAAGTTGACCGTGAAGAGCGACCTGATTTAGATAATGTATTTCAAAAAAGTTTATCAATCTTAACTGGTGTGCCAGGTGGCTGGCCTTTATCTATGTTTTTAGATGAAAATGCAGTTCCTTTTTCTGGAGGAACATATTTTCCACCAGAAGAAATGCAAGGTAGGCCATCTTTTATAAATATTCTTAATCAAGTTTCAGATTTTTATAAAAAAAATAGAGATAAAGTTATTCAACAAGCTTCAGAATTAAAAAATGTTTTTCAAAAAGATCAGAAAAAATCTTCAGTAATTAGTCAAAATTTAAATCCCCATCTCGAGGCAATGCTTAATTATGTTGACTTTGAATGGGGAGGATTTAAAGGAAGTCCTAAATTTCCTCAATTTTATGTATTTGAAAGCTTTTTACACTTTTACAAAAAAAATAAAAATACAAAATACTATGATGCAGTAAAAGTTTTATCTAACAATGTTTGTTCGAGAGGTTTGTATGATCATCTGCTTGGAGGCATAGCACGATATTCAACAGATGATAGATGGATTGCTCCACATTTTGAAAAAATGCTATATGATAACATCTTATTTGTAAAACTTTTGGGTCAGTTTTATCTCCAAGAACCGAATGAATACTATAAAGATAAAATTATTCAAACTGTTGAATTTATTAATCAATCATTTAAAAATAAAGATAATCTTTTAGGTTCTGCTTACGACGCTGATAGCGAAGGTGTTGAGGGAA
>CAJQRW010000058.1 GCA_905612415.1 uncultured Pelagibacteraceae bacterium | reverse complement strand
TATAATAAAAGTTCCATTAATAGGTTTTTTTCAAATAAAAAACTTTCTCATGGCTGTTTTGGCTGCATCTTCTATTGGGTTAGATAAAATAAAAATTTTAAATCAAGCGCAAAAAATAAAATCTGTAGAAGGAAGATTAGAGTGTGTTGAGAGTTTAAAAAATAAATCAAAGATTATAATTGATTTTGCTCATACACCAGATGCTCTTAATAAAAGTTTAATAGCTTTAAAAAAACAATTTAATAAAAAAATTATATTAGTTTTTGGATGCGGTGGAGAAAGAGACAAAAAAAAAAGATTTCAAATGGGACTAATTGCAAGAAATTATTGCAGAAAAGTTTTTGTCACTGATGATAATCCAAGAAATGAGAACCCTAAATATATAAGAAAATCAATAATGAGAGCTTGTGGAAATATTGGTATTAATATTCAGAGTCGAAAAAAAGCAATTGAAGCTGCGATCAAAGAACTGAAATCTAATGAAATACTTTTAGTGGCTGGCAAGGGACATGAAACAACACAAGATTATGGTAAAAAAATAGTTAATTTTTCAGATAAAAAAATAATTAAAAAATTTATTAAAAAAAATAAAAATATATTTAATGCTAATTGGAGTAAAAAAATTTCAAAAACAGCTTTCACACTTAATAATTTAAATAGTTTTAATTACAGAGGAGTTTCTATTAATACAAAAACTATAAAAAAAAATAACTTATTTTTTGCTATCAAAGGAAAGAGTTTAGATGGACATATATTTGTAAAGGAAGCTATTAATAAAGGAGCCTCCAAATGTATTGTGAGTAAAAAAATAAAAATATTTTCTAAAAATAAAACTTTAAAAGTAAAAAATACTTTTTCCTGCTTAAATAATTTAGCTAAAATTACCAGAGATAATTTTTTTGGTAGAGTTATTGGCGTTACAGGGAGCGTTGGAAAAACTACTTTAAAAAATTTAATTAGTTTTTCTCTTAAAAGTTATGGCAATGTTTATTATTCTCCATTTTCTTATAACAATAAATTTGGAGTACCTTTGAGTGTATCTAACTTAAGTAGCAATAATGACTATGGAATTTTTGAAATAGGCATGGATAAAAAAGGTGAAATTGCAAAATTGTCGAAAATTGTTAAACCTCAAGTAGCTATTATAACAAATATTTCTGAAGCCCACTTTAAGAACTTTGCTACCTTAAAAGATATAGCTAAAGCAAAATCAGAAATTATAGATAATATTTTAGAGGGAGGAAGTATAGTTCTAAATAGAGATTGTAAATTTTTTAATTTTTTTTCCAAGAAAGCTAAAAAAAATAGAATAAACATAATTTCTTTTAGCAAAAAGAAAAAAGCCGACATTTCTTTATTAAATATTAAAAAATTTAAAAATTATTACAGATTAAAAGTAAATATTAAAAATAAAGTATTTTATTTTGATATAGCCATTCCTGCTGACAATCTTATACATAATATTTTAGCATGTATTTCTGTTTTGTATGCTTTAAATTTAAATTTTAAGTATAAAAAAAATATATTTAGAAATTTTTTAATTCCAGATGGTAGAGGTGATATTAGAGTAGTAAAAAAATTTAAAAAATCTTTTAGATTTATAGATGAAAGCTATAATGCTAACCCTATGTCCATGAAGTCAGCAATTAAAAATATGAAGTTTTATAAAAGAAAAAAAAATACTAAAAAATTAGTTTTTTTAGGAGACATGCTAGAATTAGGAACAAAGTCCAAAAAACTACATCGCTCACTATCAAATGTAATAAATAGAAGTGATGTAGATAAAGTCTTTGTTTATGGCAAAGATATAAGAAAAACTTTTGATTTATTATCTCCTAGTAAAAAAGGTAAAGTATTTAGCAGTCTTAATGATGCATATTATCATTTTGGTAAAATTCTACACAATAATGACTTACTTATGGTAAAAGGATCGAATGCAACAGGGTTAAACAAATTTTCTAAAAATATCAAAAGAGGGCAAATTAGTGCTATATAGTTTTTTAATTTCTTTAGTAGATCAGTTCACTGCACTTAATGTTTTTCGTTATTTAACTTTTAGAACAGGTCTTTCTGTAATATCTTCTATGGTGATAGTATTTGTGATTGGGGAATCTTTCATTAAATTCATTCATTTTCATAAAATTACTGGCCCAATTAGAGAAGATGGACCAATTGATCATATAATTAAAAAAGTAGGCACGCCCACCATGGGAGGCATTCTTATTTTAATAGGGATACTTTTTGGAACTTTGCTATGGGCCGATTTAAGAAACTTTTATATTTGGATACTGTTATTTGTTGCAACAAGTTTTGGTTTACTTGGCGCAATAGATGATTATTTGAAAATAAAATATAATAATTCACGAGGCATTTCTTCAAAAATGAAAATTATTTGGCAAGTTATTCTTTCTTTACTAGCAGTAATTTTATTATTGAAATTTGGAAACAATGATCATTTAAAAAATCTTTATTTTCCTTTCTTTAAAAACTTTACTCTTCATTTAGGTTTATTTTTTATTCCATTTACAATTTTTATAATTGTTGGATCGTCGAATGCAGTTAATCTTACAGATGGTTTAGACGGTTTAGCTACGGTACCTATAATTCTGGTTGCTCTTTCGTTTACTTTAATTTGCTATGTGGTAGGAAATACTGTTTTTTCTGATTATTTGCAAATTCCTTATATTCCAGATGTAGGTGAAACTTCTATTTTTTGTGGGTCTATCGTTGGATCATGCCTAGGATTTTTATGGTTTAACGCTCCACCTGCAAAGATTTTTATGGGTGACACTGGATCTTTATCATTGGGAGGCTCTCTGGGGGCGGTTGGGATTATATCAAAACATGAAATTGTTTTAGGAATTGTAGGGGGTCTATTTGTTCTTGAAACAGTCTCGGTTATTATACAAGTAATTTCATTTAAACTTACAGGGAAAAGAGTTTTTATGATGGCTCCACTACATCATCATTTTGAAAAAAAAGGATGGGCCGAATCTACTATTGTCATTAGGTTTTGGATAATATCTATAATTTTAGCCTTAATAGGTCTAGCTACTTTAAAATTAAGATAGCAAATGTTAATTAAAAAAAAATACCAAAATAAAAGAATTGCAATTTATGGAATGGGTATCACAGGTTATTCAACAGCAAATTTTTGTAAAACTTTAAAAGCAGACGTAGTTTGTTGGGATGACAGTCAAAATACAAGAAAACAAATAAAAAATAAAAAATTTAAGTTTGAGAAATTTTGGATGAAAAGAGACTCTATAGATTTCATAGTTATTAGTCCAGGCATAGACATCAGAAAGTGTAAAATAAGAAACTATTTAAAAAAAAATTTAAAAAAAATAATCACAGATTTAGATTTATTTTTTGAGCTTAATAAAAAAGAATTAATTATTTCAATTACAGGAACAAACGGCAAATCATCGACTTGCAAAATAATAGAAAAAATATTGAAGACTGCAAAATACAATGTAAAAACTTTAGGTAATATCGGAAAACCAATCCTAGAAACTAAATCAATTAAAAAAAAATATATTTATATAATCGAAGTTTCTTCTTACCAGCTTCAATATTCAAAATTATTTCGTTCAAAACACTCAGCTATATTAAATATTTCTCCGGATCATTTAGAGAGGCATCAGAATATTAATAAATATATTAAAGTTAAGTCTAAGATATTTTTTGCTCAAAAAAAATCAGATTTCTTGTACCTAAATGAAAGAAATAAGTATTCTAAATACATTAAAAAAATATTTAAAAGAAAAAAAAGTAAACCAAAACTAATTGAAATCAATAAATCAAACTACGAATTGATAGTAGATGAAATTAAAAATAAATATTTTAAAATAGAATGTAATAAAGAAAATTTGGCGTTCGCATACAGAATAGCAAAAAATTTAAAAATTAATGATAATATTATAATTAATGCTCTTAATAAATTTAAAGGTCTACCTCATCGACAAGAAATCATATTATCTAACAAAAAAATATTATGTGTAAACGATTCCAAGGCAACAAGTTATGACGCATGTTTACAATCTTTAAAAAGTTATAATAAAATTTATTGGATAGTTGGAGGTCTGCCAAAATTTAGAGATATTTTTTATTTGAAAAGCGTCAAAAATAAAATTGTTAGAGCTTATATTGTGGGCAAATACACATCTTTTTTTAAAAAAAAATTACAAAATGAAATTCCTTACACAATATCAAAAAATATAAAGAACGCAGTTAATAATATTTATAAAGACTTAATGCTAGATCAAAGCATGAAAAGCACTATACTTTTAAGTCCTGCCGCCGCTTCTTACGATCAATTTAGTAATTTTGAAAATAGAGGCACACATTTTAAAAATCTAGCCTTAAAAAAATTTACTAAAAATTTAAATGTTTAATTTTGATAGAGAAAATACTGGTTTACTTGCAAAATGGTGGAGAAATATAGATAAACAGATATTTTTTTTATTTGTATTTCTTTTTTTATTAGGACTTTTTTTTTCATTTTCTTCAACATCCCCCGTTGTAGCTGAAAAAATGAATAAACAAACATATTACTTTTTTATAAAACATCTAATTTTTGTTTTTATTTCATTGGTTTTGCTTATTACAATTTCGATACAAGATAAAAATAAATTAACAGAACGTTTATTTATTTTATTTTTTATGTCAATTTTACTTTTACTACTAGTTCCTATTCTAGGTGTTGAAGTTAAAGGATCAAGAAGATGGTTAAACTTATTATTTTTTCCACAATTTCAGCCAATCGAATTAGTTAAACCATTATTTATAATCTTCGTTGCAAAAACTGTTGTATTGAATGAAAAAATAAATATTTATTATAGACATCTATATTCTTTCTTTTTTTTATTAGTCATAGCAATTTTATTAATTTATCAACCTGATCTTGGACAAACATTATTAATAACTTTGACATGGATCACTATGATCTTTGTGTCAGGGTTTAATATGATTATTTTATCAATTTTAGGTTTTCTTCTTTTTAGCATGATTATGTTTATAATATTTTTTTTCCCAGAAAAATTTGGTTATATCTTTTTTAGAGTTAAAACTTTTATTGACCCAAACAAAGGGGACAACTTCCAATCACAAAAAGCATTAGATGCAATTACTCAAGGTGGTTTGATGGGTCAGGGTATGGGAGAGGGAATTTTAAAAGATAAAGTGCCAGAAGCCCACACGGATTATATAATAGCAGTAATTTCAGAAGAGTTTGGAGCAATATTTGTTTTATTCATTGTGGCTATAATTTTATTCATTAGTTATAAAGTTTTAAATAAAATCTTTTCAGAAAATAATGAATTTCTTAAGCTAGCATTAGTAGGATTAGTGTCTATTTTGATAATACAAACATTTATTCACATAGGTGTTAATATTCGACTGATTCCCACCACAGGAATGACATTGCCTTTTTTAAGCTATGGAGGGTCTTCATTAATTGGAAGTTCAATTATTGCTGGAATTATCTTAAATTTTACTAGAAAAGATTCTGTAAGGTAAAAAATGAGTAAAAAAATAATTTTTACGGCAGGCGGTACTGGAGGACACATATTGCCCGCCATCAATTTGATGAAGCATTTTTTAGAAAAAGATTATAAAGTTTTGCTTGTAACAGACAAAAGAGGAAATAATTTTATAACACATAATCTAAAATTTAAATCATATGTCTTAAAAGTAGGAACACCTACGAATAAAAATATTATAAAAAAAATATTTTCATTATTTACAATTTTCTATTCTATTATTAGATCGGTTATAA
>CAJQRW010000057.1 GCA_905612415.1 uncultured Pelagibacteraceae bacterium | reverse complement strand
GTGATCTCTATTGAAAATACCAATGTTGCTAATACTCTTATCATGATTGCTTTAGCGCCAATGCTCTCTGCTGTTCTTAGTTTTGTGTTTTTAAAAGAAATCCCTGATAAAAAAACTTGGGCAGCTATCACTGTTACTACTTTATCTGTAATTTATATTTTTTACGATGCCATAGATACTGGAGATATGATGGGAAATGCCTTAGGATTACTTACGGCATTTGGTTTAGCGGTTGGAGCAGTAATTATAAGATCTGCAAAAAAAATAGATCTGGTTCCATCTGCGATGTTTGGAAAACTACTAGTGGGCCTTATAGCTTTTTACTTTGCAGATAATTTAAATTTAAAAGATAATGATTTAATAATTGTTCCACTCATGTGCATTATGTGCGTTGCCATACCATTTGTGCTTGTTACTATAGCACCGAGATATATTACTGCAGCAGAAGTTAACCTATTCTTTCTTCTTGAAACTATATTAGGACCAATATGGGTCTGGTTAGTAATAAAAGAACAACCAAGCTTTGAAACAATTATTGGGGGGGTTGTCATTATCATAACAATCTCTATTCACTCAGCTTTATCTTTAAGAAAAGTATAATTTAATAAATTACTAGTTGCAATTTTAATTATGAGAGCATAGTTAGAAAGTATGTTTAAAATTTTTAAAAATTCATGGGCTTTATTTACTGGTTTTGCAGTACTTATTACAGCTCATGGCTTTCAAGGAAACTTGCTACAAGTTCGATCAGTAATTGAAGATTTTAGTTTTGTGACTACAGGAATAATAATGTCTGGCTATTATTTGGGCTATTTTGTTGGTGCAAATATAATTCCTAATCTTGTAAGCAAGGTTGGACATATAAGAGTTTTTGCTGCTTTTGCATCGATGGCTTCGTTATCTATATTAATACATGCTGTATTTGTTGATCCGATTGTTTGGACTCTTGCTAGATTTTTAACAGGCTTCAGTCTGATTGGTGTTTATATTGTTGTAGAGAGTTGGCTTAACGATCGTGCGACAAATAGAAATCGTGGAGGAGTTCTTTCAATTTATATGTTTATAACATTTACTGGGTTAGCTGTTGGAACTCTTTTATTAAACTTTAACAAACCGCAGGAATACGAGCCTTTTATATTAACTTCATTATTATTTTCTATAGCTCTTGTTCCTATACTTTTAACAAAAAGAGCTGCACCTAAATTTAAAAAAATAGGTTTTATGAAAATTAAACAACTTTATAAAATTTCGCCGTTTGGTACTTTTAGCATGTTGTGCACAGGTTTGATTCATTCTGCTATATTTGGGTATGGAGCTGTATATGCCACATCATTAAATTTTACAATTTTTGAAATATCTCTTTTTCTGTTTTTAATTACAATAGCAGGAGCTATTTTTCAATTTCCCATAGGTAATTTTTCAGACAAAAGTGATAGAAGAATAGTTCTCATAGCCTGCACTTTTATTTCTGCTTTTTGTTGTGTGCTTGCTATTTTTGCTTCAGGAACTTCTTTAGAAAATATGTATTTAGCATCAAGTGTTGGAATGGATAAAATAATATTTTTAATATTTACAACTATTTATGCAGGATTTGCTCTTCCAATGTTTACTCTTAATCTTGCTTATGTGAATGATTTTATCGATAAAGAAAGATTTGTTGCAGCTGGCGCGGGTTTGCAAATTATATTTGGCATTGGTGCAATGGGAGGTCCA
The DNA here is from genome assembly GCA_905612415.1 of uncultured Pelagibacteraceae bacterium. Lineage (GTDB taxonomy): Bacteria > Pseudomonadota > Alphaproteobacteria > Pelagibacterales > Pelagibacteraceae > AG-414-E02. The sequence continues at coordinate 1,607 of CAJQRW010000057.1, read as the reverse complement.
TTCCTTGCTTCAATTTTTATGAGTTTATATGGACCTAATGGATTTTTTATTTATTTAGCTATTTTTCATATATTTATTGGACTCTTTGGGTTGTATAGAATTACGAAAAGAGAATATGAGGATAATCCAGATTCAACCTTCACACCATTACCAAGAAATATAACTCCACTAGGTATTGAACTTGATCCAACAACTGCTGCGGATTTATCTAATTCTGATAAAAAATAGATGAGAATACCAAAATAATTGCAATAATTAATAGAGCGGAAGCAGAAATTAGATTAATAGTTTTTGGATTTGCTTTAAGCCAAGTTGCAATTTTTTTTGCCACAAAACCGTAAAGAATAAGTGAAGAAAAATCGATAGATACATAAGAAAGAATTAAAATAAGTAATTGAATTTTAAAATCCCCATTTAAATTTAAAAATTGGGGAAAAATTATTCCAAAGAAAACCCATGCCTTAGGACTGAAAAAAGCAACTATAAAACCATCTCTGTATAAAGAAAAATTACTTTTTGAAGATAAGTTTTCTTTGAAGCTAAAGTTTTCTGAAGATCTTTTTAAATCATAAGCTAAATAGAACAAGTAAAGTATTCCTATCCATTTTGCATAACTAAAGACCTCAGGGTTAGTGGCAATCATAGCTCCTATACCAAATGCCACAAAAATCATTTGTATTATATTTGCAGAAATGTCTCCAAAAGCTGTAATTGCTGATTTCTTCAAACCATAGTTGATTGCATAGGTCATTATGACAACTCTGGGTGGCCCTGGGGTTATACAAAGAAAAAATACTATCTGTAAAAATAATAAATAATCTGCTGGCAAAACAACACTCCTTTAAATATCTAAACTAAAAGAAAAATATTAATGTGAGTATAGTCCAGTATTGGCAATGCTAAAAATCATATCATCATAATTCATATCAAGATTTAGAACACACGATCTATAGAAATATCCTTTTCTAAGACCAGGCATAAGATTAGCTTCTATAAAATGAGGAATGTTACGATGGTTCATTTTAATATCTATTCTTCCTAGGGATTTTCCACCTAAAGCTTTAAAAGAATCTTTTGCTAATTTAGAAAGTTTGTTAAAAATTTTAATATCTTTAACTGCAATTACTATTTCTTGATCATCTTTTTTAATATCAAAATCAAGAATACGATGTCCATTCACGTTTTTCTTTACAATAATTTCTACAGGCATAGCCCTCAGATTTCCATTGGCGCTGTCTTCAAAAATACCTACACTGTATTCCTTTCCAGACAAATATGTTTCCACAAGAGAGGGTGAATTGTGTTTTAGTTTAATATCTAAAACCTTTGCTTTAAAACTTAAAAAATCATACACAATAGAATTAGCATCAATACCTCTGCTGTCGCCGCCTTTTATTGGTTTTATAAAGAGAGGAAATTTAATAGGAATTGATAATTCAGTTTTATATTCCCCTGGTGTAGTTATGAAAAAATCTGCTGTTTTAATTTTAGCTCTTTGCATAATTTTTTTTGCCCTATTTTTATCGCTCTCATTGTCTAGCGCAGCTTTGCTAGAAGCTATATAAGGAATGTTGTACATTTCTAGATAATCATTAAGCCATATATTT
>CAJQRW010000056.1 GCA_905612415.1 uncultured Pelagibacteraceae bacterium | reverse complement strand
GCCAAACCTAATTATCATTAACACCAAAATACTAACGCCAACTAATATCCAAAAAAAAGTTGTTAGTGTCATTTCAACAAACCCAGAACCAAGATCCCTAAAAGTTTTTTCACAATCATTAATTTAACCTAATGCAGGTGATATAAAAAGATCTGTAACAGCTCTTACGCCACTTCGATCAGCACCATGAACTGTTGCAAACGCAGAAGCTGTTGCTTCTCCTGCAAAGAAAACTCTATTTCCTACTTGTTTTTTTAATTCTGGTCTCAATGTCGCCTTACCTGGTAATGCCCCCGAATAAGCTCCAAATGTAAATGGATTATTTGCCCATCCTGAAGCATAAGCTTTGATAAAATATTTTTTATAAAATTTTGAACCAAAAGTTGATTTAAGATCATTTATAACAAAATCTATCATAGCCTCACTCCCTTGATTTTCTAAATCTTTTGAGAATTGCCCTGATATACCAAAAAGAGATACATTTGATCCAGACATTTTAAGCAAACCATAAAAAGTTTCTGGTGACTTTGCGCCATTACTTTTACATTTAGTATAAAGATAACTATCATCTTTAAATTTACCCATAAATTTTTTCTTTAATTGCATTAAAACACGATTAGAAAAGCCCATAGAAATTCCTTCGAAAGCTTCATATTTTTTTGGCGGTAAAGCTGGAGTAAATTTTATTTTTCCAGCTTTTAATACACCAACTGAAACGGTCACTATACAGGCTTTTGCATTTATCGTTCCTTTGTTGGTTACAACTTGTACGCCTTTTCCACCCCATTTTATTTCATTTACAATTGTATTTAATTTTACAGGAACATCTTTTCTGTAGTAAGCTAATAACGCTCCATATCCTTCTCTACAAAGCCCATCTCCAGATCCTGGATCATTCCAATTACCATTGTCATCACCTAGAGTAAAATTACTCAAATCTCTTCCTTCATCTACCATTTTATGAACAGTATCAAACCAACTGTTTCTTTTTATTTTTTCTGGAATTAAATCTATCATCGGCACATCTGATGAGCGGGTATATTTAATTTCTTTTATTTGTTCATATATTTTCCAAAGCTCGTCTCCATCAACTTTTCTTTTTCCATCGTAAACAAAAGAACGACTTCCTTTTTCTTTATATACTTTAAATTTATCTTTATGTTTTTTTCCAAATTCAGCAATTTTGTTTTTTGAAAATCCATGAAGCCAATGAGCACCAATATCAGCAGGTACTCCAAAAATTGAATTATCTGTATAACATCTGCCGCCAATTCTATTCATACCTTCTATACAAATAGCTGTTATACCTCGTCTCTTAAGTTCAGCCATAGCAGATAAACCTGCTGAGCCAGCACCAATAACAACAACATCAGGATTAGACTGTGCAAAAGAAATTCCTGGTAAAGTTGCTAGTGCAAGCCCTGATAAAGAAGTTTTTAAAAACCGTCTTCTTGCTGTTTTATTAATAAATATTTTTTTCATGCTTAAATGTTATCAAAAGACATAGAAATTAACTATTTGATTTATCTCAATTTCGTCTAGTTTTGCTTCAAGTTTTTCTGTCATTTTGCTTTTATTTTAAGCGGTTTATTTTTTATGAATTGTAAATGGTCCGCATAACTCGTGTGAACTAGTGTGAACTAGTGTGTACCGCTGACGGCTTAAATAATCACCAGCTTCCTGTATCATTTTCCAGAGTTTACTTGCGTTTTCTTTGTTCATGCTAATTATCGGGTTTAAAAATTAAACATAGCCCATTGCTACAGAATCTTTTTTGAGTTGATGTTGATCCATCATCAAAAACATGACCGTGATGCACACCACAATTTGCGCAATGATATTCCACTCTTTTCATTCCAAATGAATAGTCAATTTTAGTTTTGAAGGCACCAGGCAATGACTCAGTAAAAGATGGCCAGCCTGTTCCACTATCAAATTTTGCATTCGAAGCAAAAAGTTTTGCGCCACAATTAGCGCAGTGAAAAAAGCCTTTTCTTTTTTCGTTATTTAAAGAACTAGAGAATGGTCTTTCAGTAGCCTCGTCAAACATAATTTTTTTTTGCTCTTCAGTTAGATTTGGATTGATAATTTTTTTTGTCGCTGAATATAATAAATTATAAGGTAATAGAATAACCGATAGGCATGATAAAGCGAAAAATTTTGCAAACCTTCTTCTGTATCTATTCATTAAGCATTATTCTATCACACATCTCCTGCGCGTAGTATGATCATAATTCTATTTAAACTTCATCTTATTTCCAAGTAAACTTTGATGAACATAAGTGTTAAAAAAAAAGATTTAGAATGTCGTGTAACAGAACGCCTCTGTGACAATCTTCTATTTTAATTAAGTCATTTAAACCATTAATAATAAATTTTAATTGAAGGAGAAAATATGAAAAAACTTATGTTAATATCAATATTAGTACTTTTTTCTGGATCAGCGTTTGCTGGTTCATGTCCAATGATGTCTAAAAATATAGACAGTAAAATTGAAGAAGCTCAAAAACTGCGTGATGCAGGTGTAAAAGCTCACGAAGCAGGTGATCATGCTGCGTCTGAGGAACTTTTAAATAAAGCTCTTGAGCTTTTTAAAAGTTAGTAGATAATATTATAGGGGCGCCTGTTAACAGAACGCCCCTTAAATATGAACTTAAAAATCAATAAAATCCTCAACTTTTGGTTTGTAGAAACGTCTTCTGAACAAAAATTTAAAAAAGATTTGAAATTTGATCAAGTTATAAAAGATAAATTTTTGAGTTATTATGAATTAGCAAGTCAAAATAAACTGGATGATTGGCAAAGTACGGGTAGGGGTTGTCTCGCTCTGATTATTTTACTCGACCAGTTTTCAAGAAATTTATTTAGAGAAAATGGCAAAGCTTTTGAACAAGATGAGAAATCAAGATCGATCCTACATAAAATAATAGAAAATAACTTTTTAGTCACTATGAATGAAAGTGAGAGATTATTTGCTTTATTACCCTTTATTCACAGTGAGAATATTTCAGACCATGAAAAGGCATATGTGTTAATGGAAAAATATTTAAAAAATCATTCAGAAATAGAAAAAATTAAAAAGTTTTGGCTAGATCATACTGCTGCTATAAAAAAATTTGCTAGATACCCCCATAGAAATAAAGTTTTAAATAGAGTGTCTTCAGAGGATGAAATTGAGTTTTTAAAATCTCCAAATTCATCATGGTAAAATAATCCTATTGGGTCCAATAACCGTAAACACATCTTGTTCCATTTCTTGAGCAGTCATAAGTGTCATGAAGGATGCCATTTTTAACTACAGTTATATGCTTTGAGCAAGAGACAATAAGTGTACCGGCTGGAAGCTCTTCTTTTTTTAAATGCACCTTACAACCTTGGCCTATAAACATTGTTGGGGTCCATTTCCAACCTAATTTTTCTAGATACTTCTTGAGAACAACTCTATGCGTTCCTGTTCTAGGGCTGTCATTTTTTTGCTTTAGGCTTCTGGCAAGCTTTGTTTTAGAGCTAATTCTAAAATTTTCGTTTGCATTATATAAATCTTGATAAACCTTTTGATAACTCATGCCTGTTACTATGGCAATAGAACGCACAACGCAGTCTCCAGTCTTGCCTTTGTATCCAGCCGCAGATCTTCCCCCGTCATCAACCTTAAGTTTTAAATTGCTTCTTGAAAATAATCTTTTAAAAAAC
>CAJQRW010000055.1 GCA_905612415.1 uncultured Pelagibacteraceae bacterium | reverse complement strand
TTTGCCAGATTTTATTAAATGGAAAAATAGGGATGCTTTCATCGTTCATTCTAAAAAAGGTATTGAGACACACAGAAGTGCAATTGGGGAAAGTTTAATAACTCCAAATAGAAATATTTACATTAGAAATAATATGCCGACTATGTCCGACACACAAATTGGAGATAGAAATAATTGGAAAGTAAGTATTAAAGGAGTTAAGAATCCTAAAACTTTTTCTTTGGCACAATTGAAAAAATTAGGCCACACAACAATGGCAACGATATTACAATGTTCAGGAAATGGCAGAGGTTTTTTTGCACATGAAGTTAGAGGATCTCAATGGAAAACTGGAGCAGCAGCATGTGTTGTTTGGACAGGCGTTCCTATGAAAGTGGTGGTAGATGCATGTGGTGGTGTTGATAGTGATGCAGTTTTTATGACATCAGCAGGTATTGATCACGAGCCTACAGGTTTAGATCCAAAAAAGGCTAAAGTTGAAAGATCTGTTCCGAAAAAAGTTTATAAAGATGCAATGTTGGCTTGGGAAATGAACGGAGTTCCTTTGCCTAATGCACATGGTGGTCCTTTGAGAATGGTTACCCCAGGATATTTTGGTATTAACAATGTTAAACATCTTGGTCAAGTTGCTTTTACTAAAACTGAGTCAACTGTTAAATATATGAAATCAAGTTATCGAATATCTCCGATTGGAAAAAAAGGTTCACAGCATCCTTCATGTTGGGAAATGTCTGTAAAATCTTGGATAACTAGACCAACAGATGAGACTGGTACAGCAAAAGCAGGAAATGTTCAAATAGTTGGTGTAGCTATGGGCGGAACTAAAAAAGTTAGAAGTGTTAAGGTTTCAATTGATGGAGGGCAAAGCTGGAAGAAAGCGAAATTTGTTGGCCCTGATCTTGGAAAATACGCATGGAGACAGTTTGTATTTGAAGCAAATTTAGCACCCGGAAGTTATAATCTTGCAAGCAAGGCTTCTGCCGGTGGCAAGACTCAACCTGAGTTAAGATACGAAAATAGAAGAGGCTACGCTCATAACGGTTGGAAAGATCATAGCGTAAATATTAAAGTAGTATAAAGGTTTTAAAATTTAGAGTTATTAAATTTTTGTAATGAGAATTTTTAAAATTTTTATTGTTGTTTTGTTATTTTCGTTTTCCTTAACGATAAATATAAAAGCAGATTCAGAAAAAATGGCTTTAGGGTTGGAGGTTTATAACAATAAAGCGATGTGCGGTACCTGTCATATTTTAAAGGCAGCCGCTTCAGAAGGTGATATAGGTCCAAATTTAGATAGTTTAAAGCCTTCAGAAGAACAAGTAAAAGGTGTTGTAACTGAGGGGCTTGGAGTAATGCCAGCATTTGGAGAGGAAGGCTTATTAACTTCAGAAGAGATTGATGCTGTATCATATTATGTTGTTAATAGTGCTGGAAAATAGCTAAATTATATAATTGCAGAGGTATTAAATATAATAAAGTAATTAACAAATCATAATTTTTGTGATTTAATTTATTTATGTTGATAGATCCATTTAAGAGAAAAATATCATACGTAAGAGTATCAGTAACAGATCGTTGTGACTTTAGATGTACGTATTGTATGTCTGAAGATATGGAATTTTTACCTAAAAAAGATGTTTTATCCTTAGAAGAATTAGATAGGCTTTGTAATACTTTTATCGATCTTGGTGTAAAAAAACTTAGAATTACAGGAGGAGAACCTCTAGTTCGAAAAAATATAATGCAACTATTTAGTAATCTTGGAAAAAAACTAGGTCAAGGATTAGAAGAATTAACGCTTACTACAAATGGCTCTCAACTCGATCGTTATGCAAAAGATTTATTTGAAAATGGAGTTAGAAGAATTAATGTTTCATTAGATTCTTTAGAGAAAAACAAATTTAAAAAAATTACTCGCATAGGCGATTTAGATAAAGTTATCAACGGAATTATGGTTGCAAAAAAAGCAGGATTAAAAATAAAAATTAACGCTGTGGCTTTAAAAGGAATTAATGACAATGAAATTTTAAATTTAGTGAATTGGTGCGGTGAAAACAAATTTTCTTTAACATTTATTGAAGTAATGCCAATGGGTGAAATTGGGGAAAAAAGAGCAGATCAGTATATGCCTCTAACTGAAGTCAAGAGTTTGATACAAACAAAATATAGCTTAACAGAAGATTCGTTAAGAACTGGAGGTCCCGCAAGATATGTACATTGCCATGAAACAGATCAAAAAATTGGTTTTATTACCCCACATACTCATAATTTTTGTGAACTTTGTAATCGGGTAAGAATTACTTGTACTGGAGAAATGTACATGTGTTTAGGTCAACAGGATAAAGCAGATTTGAAAATACCTTTAAGAAAAAGCGAAAATGATCAACTGCTAAAAGATGTAATATATGAAGCTATTTCGAGAAAACCCAAGGGACATGATTTTGTTATCGAAAGAAAAGAAAATGAACAATTTGTTCCTAGACATATGAATATAACGGGCGGTTAAGATGGAAATCCAATTAAAACTTTATGGATCATCAAAAATATTAAGTGATAAAGATACTTTAAATATTCAATTACCAAATAATTCAAATATAGAAAAGGTTAGGGATATTTTAACTAAAATTATTTCTGAGAAATATTCAAAAAGCAATTTAGAAAACTTGCCTAAGACCGCAGCCTTTTTCAGCGAAAAGGATGTGGTTGTAAATGATAATTATAAATTAAAAGACAAAGAATCTATTTCAATTATTCCTCCAATTGGCGGCGGTTAATGAATTTGCATACTGCACTTGTTAAAATAGAGAAAGAAAAAATTTCCTCAGAAAAAGCAAAAAAATTTATTTCTTCTGAAAAAAATGGGGCTGAGTCTATTTTTATTGGAAGGGTAAGAAATGAAAATAGTGGAAAAAAAGTAACAGCTGTTACCTATGATGCTCATGATCAAGCTGTTATAAAATCTTTTCAATCAATCTGTAATGATGCAAAAAATAAATTTGATAAGAATGCCAAAATTTTTTTAGAGCATGCTAAGGGATATGCTCCTGTTGGAGAAATAAGTATTTTAATAGCTGTAGGATCGGGACATAGAGATGAAGCATTTAAGATTTGCAGATATATTCTTGAGGAGGTAAAACATCAATCTCCTATATGGAAAAAAGAACACTACATCGATGGAAAAGAAGAGTGGCTTCCAGGATATTCATTAAGACCTAAAGAAGAAATTAAATAATATGAAAAAAGATAAAGTTGATTCAGCAATTTTAATTGTTTTAATAGCAGGAATATTTTGGTCTTTTGGCGCTTTAGTAGTTCGTTTTATTGAAGATGCACGCTCTGTTCCTTGGCAATATCTTTTTTTTAGGGGATCTACTATTTTTGTATTAATAAATATTTACCTATTTATAAAAGAAGGGAAATCATTTACAAAAAATTATAAAAAAATTGGAGCCTCAGGAATGATTGGTGGCATAAGTTTAGGAATTGCCATGATGTGTTTTATATGGTCAATCACTCACACTACAGCAGCTATTACACTTTTGATGTTAGCTGCGATGCCATTTATGACAGCTATACTAGGGTATATTTTTCTTAAAGAAAAAGTTTCAAAAACAACCTTTACAGCAATTATTATTGCAGCAATTGGTATTGGCTTTATGGCTTTTACTAGTCAACAAATTGGAACTTTATTTGGCCTAGCGATTGGCTTGCTATCATCGTTTGGTTTTTCAATTTTTTCTGTTTCCTTAAGATGGAGAAAAAACACTCCAACTTTTACAACTGTAGCTGTAGCTGGATTATTTTGTGCAACTTTTTCTTTTATTGTTTTAATCTTTAATGACACTAGTTTTTTTACTACATTTAGAAATTCATCTTTGTCAGCTCTACATGGAACTTTAGTTTGTTCAGGAATGGTGCTTTATTCTATAGGATCAAAGCACCTACCTGCCGCAGATCTTACTTTGTTATCTTTAACGGAAGTTTTAGGCGGTATTTTTTGGGTTTGGCTACCTATTTTTGGTATCAATGAAATTCCATCTACCAACACTATCATTGGAGGAAGTATTATTACTTTCGCTCTTATGTATTACAGCCTTAATACTAAAAGGAATAGACGCTTTATTGGGCTTAACTAATAGTGTCACAGCGACAACCTTAGAGCTTAAGGTTTGATTTATTTAATATACAAATAAATTTTAACCATGAAAATATTAACTAAATTATTTTTTATTTTACTTATTTCACAGCCAGCTTTTGCCGCTGACCAAACCATTGAGATGCTGAATAAACTAGGAAAAGAAAATATGGTTTTTTCTAAAAAAATTGTAAAAGTTGATATCGGAAACACTGTTTTTTGGAAGTCAACAAAACCTGGTCACAACGTGGAGTTTATTAAAAGTGGCGTTCCAGAAGGAGTAGGAAAGTTTAGATCCGCTTTAAGCAAAGATACGGAATATAAATTTGAAATCCCAGGAATTTATGCTTATTGGTGCACACCCCACAAAGGTATGGGGATGATAGGTTTTGTTGTTGTTGGTAATGATAAATCTAACCTAGATGCTATAAAAAAAATAAAATATCTAGGTAAGTCAAAGAAAATTGCTCAAGAGTTAATAAACTCTTTATAAATTTTAGGACGGATTTTTTTTTAAAACCTCAATATAATCTATAACTTCCTGAAATTTTTCATCTTCAATATCTTTATAGCTTTTTTGAAATTTTGACTTTACGCATATTGCTACATGGGCGTAGGGGTTACGACCTTTAGGATGGTTGGGATGATCTGGTAATTGTCCTTTTAAATAATCACCAGCTTCCTGTATGATTTTCCACAGTTTACTTGCGTTTTCTTTGTTCATGCCTGTCTAAATCTTGTTTTATCGTTCTTGTCCCTAGTATGTCCCTAGTTATCCCACATTATCTAGGATTTAATTTTTTTCAACGTGCTCGATTGCCTGTACCTAAAAAATCACCATAGCCTTTCCATCCTTTATTTTTATACGCATTATGGGGATGTGATGGAATTTTTTTAGAAAGTGTTTTAATATTATTTTTACAGTATGCAATCCAATCTCTCACGCCTTTTAAATTAAGCGAGAGTACAAATTTTTTTGCTTCTTCAAAAGTAGCATATTCTATTTTTTCACCCTGCTTAAATCTTGTAAATTTAAGGGTATTTCCTGTCCCTAAAAAATCACCCCAACTTTTCCATCCGCTGTATGTATAAGCATTATCAGGCCTGCTCGGTATATCAGGCGGTTTCTTTTCTGTAGCAGCAAATTTCACCCACTGTCTATTACCAGTTAGATTAAGCGATCTTGCAAAATCTCTTGCCTCATTAAAGGGTTTTATATTAGAAGGACCTACACGATCCCAAATTTTTAATTGGATTGATTTAATAAATTCTTTATCATTAATTTCTTTCAAAACGTTTAGCGATATAAGTCCATCAATTGGACTTCCTGACGAAGGTCTTTTGCCCTCATATATTGCTTTAAGATATTCACTTATTCTTTCGTCGGCACTTGCTAGATGTCCAACTGTAGTTATGACTTCTTCGAAAGCTGAGCTTTTAGCAATTTCATCAGGTGTTTTATTTTTTCCTATAATTACTGGAATTAAAATATATCCAAATTTCTTTTTAGTTTCTTTAGATAAACGTAACGCCCTACCTGAAGCTTGCACTATATCAATCACACTACGCTTAGGATCATTAAAGGAAATGCAGTCAATTGCTGGCAAGTCAACCCCCTCTGTAAGAC
>CAJQRW010000054.1 GCA_905612415.1 uncultured Pelagibacteraceae bacterium | reverse complement strand
CTATCAATGTATAGAATTTCATTTTTACTATTATCTATGTTACTTTTTTCAAATCGTTTTATTAAAAAATCTCTAAATTTAGAAATGTTTTCCTCTTTTAGGCTAAATCCAGCTGCCATTTTGTGACCGCCACCCTTTAACAGTATTCCCATTTGTGTTGCATTTATTATTTGACTACCAATATCAAAATCTACAATGGACCTAGCTGATCCTTTGCCAATATTATTTTTGATAGAAATTAATATTGTAGGTTTATTGTATTTCTCTTTAACTCTTGCAGCAATTATACCTATAACACCTTCATGCCAGTTTTTTCCTGCCATAACTAAAACTGGATGATTATGATATTTTTTTACTTCTAAATTTATTTCTTCAGATAAAATTTGTTCAATAGCTTGTCTTTCTTTATTTGATTTTTCTAATTCATGTGCTATTTGATATGTTTTTTTAGGATCGTTAGAGATTAAAAGTTCAGCACCATGTGAAGATTTTCCCACTCTACCCCCTGCGTTAATCCTTGGTCCTAATTTATACCCTAAATCAAACGTGGTAGGTTGCGATTGAGTGTTACAAATATCATATAAAGTTTTTAAACCAAGGTTTGATCTTCTTTTTAAAACTCTTAAACCTTGTTTTACAATAGCTCTATTTAAACCAATCAAAGGAACAACATCACAAACAGTTCCTAGTGATACTAAATCCAGAAAATTAATCATATCTGGTTCTTTAATCTTATTATTAGAAAACCATTTATTTTCACGTAACTTTCTATTTAAAGCTACTAAAAAAACAAAACATACTCCGGCCGCACAAAGATAATTAAGTCCTGAATTATCATCATATCTATTTGGGTTAACAATTGCACAAGCTTGTGGTAATTTAGTTTCTGATTGATGATGATCTAAGACAATAACATCAATTTTTCTTTTTTGAGAATATTCGATCGCATCATAGGATAAGGTTCCACAGTCAACTGTAAAAATTATTTTAACATCATCATTTATAAGTTTTTCAAATCCACCTTTTGTTGGTCCGTATCCTTCTTTTTGTCTGTCAGGAATATATATTTTTGTTTTTTGATTTATAGCGTCAAAATATTTTGCTAATAAGGCAGTAGAAGAAGCGCCATCAACATCATAATCACCAAATATTCCAACTAAGTCATTATTTAAAAGATTTTTATAAGTTCTATTAACCGCTGTTTCCATATCTTTTAAGATCGAAGGATTAGGTAGCAAATTTTTTACCTTTGGATCTAAATAAGATTTAACATCAATTATATTTTTTTTTCTAATTGATATTAATTTTGCAACAGTTTCGGTTAAGGAAAATTTTTCAGAAAAATAAGTTATATCAGATGAATTAAATTTTTTAAATGTCCAGTTTTTTCCACTTATCGAAGAAAAATTCATTTATAAGTTTTGTTCTTAAATATTTTATTTATTTTAGAGCTATTATGCAAAGCTAATGTTTCAGAATAAAAATAGTCACCATCATCTTTTATGCCAGAAACCAAATCTCCATCTGTTACACCAGTCGCACAAAATATCACGTCACCTTTAACCATATCATCTATATAATATTTTTTATTTAAATCCGTAATTCCTAATTTTTTAGCTTTATTTTTTTCATTTAAATCTTTAAATACTAGTCTAGTTTGCATCTGACAATCTAAGCATTTTAATGCAGCAGCAGCTAAAACACCCTCTGGTGCTCCACCGATTCCTAAAAAAATATCTATATTATTAGAATTTGAAACTGACATCGCGCCTGACACATCACCATCATCTATATAAATAATTTTTACATTCAAATCAGTTAAACTTTTTATTATTTTTTTATGACGAGATCTTTTAAGCAAGCATGCAGTTAAATTTTGTATTCTAACACCTTTTGCCTCAGCAAGTAGCTTCATATTCTTTTCAACATCAAAATCTAAATCAACAATATTTTTTGGTAAATTTTTACCTACAACAATTTTTTCCATATACATATCTGGAGCATTTAATAAGTTTCCTCTCTCAGCAACCGCAAGTACTGAAAATGCATTTGGTAAATTTTTTGCTGTAAAATTTGTACCTTCCAAAGGGTCAACGGCAATATCTAATTTTAGTCCTTGTTTATTCCCAACCTTTTCATTTATATACAACATAGGTGCTTCATCAAGTTCACCTTCCCCAATAACAATTTTTCCATCCATATTGATTTTATTAAGCTCAGTTCGCATTTCATCAACAGCACCTTGATCAGCTGCAATTTTATCATTTTTACCTA
>CAJQRW010000053.1 GCA_905612415.1 uncultured Pelagibacteraceae bacterium | reverse complement strand
CAAGCTATAGTGAATGATATTGATTTTTCCTTTACAAATAATCAAAAGATTTTTGATAAAAATGATTATTTAAAAAATTCATATTTTATTAAGTCCAGTTTTAGAAAAATAAGCAAAAGTTTGATTTATAATATAATCAAAGCGAGGTTAGATGAAATTTGTGATAAGTTAAAAAACAATTAATTGTTCCAGGGTTTAAGTACATTTCTGGAGCAAGTTTTTTACTTGCGGGAGATGGTTCTGATCTTTTGAATATTGATAATTTTTTTGTTAATCTTTTTGGTCCCAATGTTAAGAAAATTGAAAAAAACAACTTTAAAAGCGAGGTGGGTTTAGAAAAAAATTTAGCTTCATGTTTCGGAGCCCTCAAAATTATTAAGGAAGGATGGGAAACAGAAGCTATTCCTAAAAAAAATGTCGAAAATATTGAGAAAATAAGCCTTTTTGAGAGATTTTTTAAAATTCATTAGCTACTTATCGGTTGTAGTTTTTAGTAACATATTTTGTATTTAAAGATTTATTAGCGTTTTATATATACTTAAGCGTGTCTAACAATTTTCAAAAAACTATAAACAGTAAGATTGAACTTCAAGGAGTTGGCTTACATAATGGTATTAAAGTCAATCTTTCTCTAGTACCCGCAGAAGTTAACTCAGGAATAGTATTTAAGAGAATTGATATTGAGAGTGGAAAAAATATAATTGAAGCAAATTATAAAAATGTTAATGCACCTATTCTTTGTACCAAAATAAAAAATTTACATGATGTCTCGGTATCTACCATTGAACATTTAATGGGAGCTTTTTATGGAGAAGGGATAGATAATATTTTAGTTGAAATCGATGCACCAGAAATTCCAATAATGGATGGTTCAGCTTTTGATTTTGTTGAAGCAATAAGATCAGTAGGAATAAAAACACAAAATTCTAAAAAAAAATTTATAAAAGTAATTAAAAAAGTTGAAGTAAAAGATGGTCCTAAATCTATTTCTATAGAACCTCTTTCTAATGAATTAATAATTGATTTTGAAATCGTTTATAAAAATCCTCTAATCAGAACAAGAAGAAAAAAATTTAATTTAAATAAAGATGATTTAACTTCAATATATAATTCTAGAACTTTTTGTTTATATGAAGATATTGATAAAATAAAAAATCAAGGATTAGCTAAAGGAGGTTCTTTAGAAAATGCAATTGTAGTTCATAATAATAGAATATTAAACGAAGATGGGCTAAGACACAGACATGAATTTGTAGAACATAAAATATTAGATTGCTTAGGTGATTTAATGTTGGCAGGCAGTAGAATCTATGGGCACATTATAACTTCGCAAGGCGGACATCAACTTACAAATATTTTGTTGAATAAACTTCTTTCTGATAAATCAAATTGGGAATATCAATATATTGATATAAATCAAAAAGATAATAAGAATAATGTCAATGTGGCACCAATCGCTGTTAATGCTTAGCTAAATAGCAACAAAGAAAATTGTAATAAATATATTTTTTGATAAAATAACTTTTTTCAAAATGCTTAAATATTTTTTAATTTTATTATTATCATTTTTTCTACTTTCTTGTGGAATAGGAAAAAATAGAGAGTTAGCTGAGATAAAAATTTCAGATGAAGAAAAAGCATTTAATATTTATAATGAAGCTGTCAAATCTTTAGATGAAGGAGATGCCTATTATGCGAGTGAAAAATTTAAAGAAGTAGAAACTCTATTACCACAAAGCAAGTGGGCTGCAAAAGCAAGTTTAATGGCCGCTTATGCACATTACACAAGAAACTCTTATACAACTGCTGTTTTTGATTTAGAAAGACATCTTAAAAATTATCCAGCTGATAAAAATATTGCTTACGCCCACTACTTAATTGCAATTTGTTACTATGAACAAATATTAGATGAAAAAAAAGATTTACAACCTTTATTAAAAGCACAATCAAAATTTGAATTTGTAATTCAAACTTATCCAAATACTGATTATTCAGAAGATTCAAATTATAAAATTGATTTAATCATAGATCAGTTAGCAGCTAAAGAAATGTCAATTTCAAGATTTTATATGAGAACTCAAAAATGGATTCCAGCTCTAAATAGACTTAAGGCAATTGTAGAAAAGTATGATGAAACTGTTTTTATAGAAGAAGCTCTTCATAGACTTGTTGAAGTTTA
>CAJQRW010000052.1 GCA_905612415.1 uncultured Pelagibacteraceae bacterium | reverse complement strand
TTTTTTTACTTCTCTTTTTTTATAATTTTGTTTGTTGTTATTTTTTTTTTTCATATATCAAATCTTAGCAAATAAATTCTAAATTGTCAGGTTTTAAAATTTCTGGCCCGTCCTGGAGAATTCGAACCTCCGACCCTCGGTTTAGAAATGCGTGGGTTTGTGGTTACGAATTCCACCTAGTTGTCTCGTTTTGTTATTTTGCAATAATTATTTCACAAAATGTCTACGAAAATGGTTTAAAGACTCGCTCACCTAAGCTACGAAACTTGAACTAAACTTGAACGAAAAGGAGATAAATTTTTATCTCAATTTTGAATCTGGTTTCGAGGTGGTTGGTTAATTGCAGAATGCGAGATGATTTTTATTTTAATAAGAAATACGAAATTGTAGTCACTATCAAAACAATAATTACCCAGATTGAAAGATTGGTAAGAAGTTGTTTTATTTTGGAGTTTGATTGTAAAAAACTAGGCAGTGCTAATATCAACACTCCAATCATGTAGATTATTGGAATTATTTGATCAAAATTCATTCATTTTTTTTAAATTCATCATTTAAAACTTTTTTTTAAGTTTACTAATTATAAATCCATAAATAATCATATTGACGAATATTAGGGTTATTCCCAGGTATATCTGTAAATCTTTAGTCAGGTTCACTGGATAAACAATTGGCACTAGGTAATTTTGAATAAAACTTTCAGAATATGTTGTCAAATTAGCTTTATGTAAAAACCAATTTTCAAGATAAGTCAGAGGACATATGGAATGAGTTAATTCGATATAGGATCCCCAAATAAAAGCAGGAATGTGGATAAAAATAATTTTTGTTGTAATAAAAAATAATAACGCACCAAATATAACAAAGAGAATAAAAGCAAAATGAATAATTAATGTTAAATTTGCAGCCAATTCATACATTTATTTTTAATTTCCAATTATCTGCAAAACCAGTATTACAAACCAAAAAACCCAGAACCACGATCCATAAAAGTTTTTTCATGAACCAAGATTACATCCAATTTCTTTGTGAGTCAGTCATTTAGAATTGTAGGATTTTAAGGGATCAAACTTGAACTAAACTTGAACGAATAAGGGATAAACTAGTTAAAATCTTAAATTTATCTCAATTATTGGCGCGCCCTGGAGGATTCGAACCTCCGACCCTCGGTTTAGAAAACCGATGCTCTATCCAACTGAGCTAAGGGCGCTCTTTGTTTATTCCCAATGCTTATTCGTGTATCACACAACAAGAAATAATATCAATAACTTACTTTATCGTTCCTCGTACTACTCACGTACTACTTTTCAATAAATTACCTCAATAAATCCTAGTGTTTTTATATCATAAAGCTGTGAGAAATCTATTTCAAAAGTTAAGTGTTTGCTGCAAGCCCAGAACCACGATTCCTAAAAGCTTTTTCATAGACGAATAAAACTATTTTTGATAGCGTTAATCCATTTTTCGGCATTATCCATTTCAAAAATTATATCTGGATTAAGATCAGATAAAATCCAATGATCTTTTTTCATTTCACCTTCGAGTTGACCGCTTCCCCATCCAGAGTATCCTAAAACAACAAGACTTTTTTCTGGTCCCCTTTTTTCATTTATATCAAATAAAATATTGTAATCATTACTAATTGAAATAGCTCCATAGTTTTTGGTAGTTTCACTTTGATATTCATTAGAATGTACTATAAAAAAATTTTTTGTTTCAACAGGTCCACCCCAAAATACCAAAATATTTACCTCCGATAATTCTTTTCTTTTTTCAGATGTGCTTAGTTTCGGATCTACTAAAAAGGACAGAGGAATTAATCCCAAAGGTTTGTTTATAACAAGTCCCCAGGCGCCGTTTTCATCATTTTCTATCATAGCTACTACTGTTTTCTCGAATCTATCATCTTTCATTTTTTTTGTAGCAATAAGAAAATTATCTTTAACACTACTATAAAACTTTCCTTTCAGATAATTTTTTGGTGAATCTTGTGCTTGAACAGAAATATATAAGTTAAAAAACAAACCCAGAACCACGATCCCTAAAAGCTTTTTCATCTCATCTGAGTATAACAAAATTTATCGATTTACCTACTAGTATGGTACTAGTTTTGATGAATCTGTTTACGCCAAAAAGTAAGCTTTTTCATATTAAGTTAATGACATGCAATGCCAAATTTTTTAAGCCTCCAATAGTTATAGGGCCAAGGTGTTAAAAAACCGACAGTTAACATAATTGGAACTACCCACCAAGTTATCATAGCTCCACCTGTTAAAAAATAATCAGTTAAATTCATTGCTATTTCCATACTTAAC
This sequence comes from uncultured Pelagibacteraceae bacterium, assembly GCA_905612415.1. Lineage (GTDB taxonomy): Bacteria > Pseudomonadota > Alphaproteobacteria > Pelagibacterales > Pelagibacteraceae > AG-414-E02. The sequence goes on along the minus strand of CAJQRW010000052.1, from coordinate 16,977 downwards.
ATTGAAATAAAGCTCATTCCGAATGCAGTTTTTAAAGCACTTTTAAGATTAAAATTTTGACTTATTAATATAACTGTTTCTAAAATTATACTTGTAATTAATCCATTTAAAATTGCTAAAGTCATTATTCCTAAAATTGGAAATGGAATTTTTGTTAATTGAAAAAATAGAATAGTTCCAAAATCGCCAACAGAACAACCCACTACACACCACATTGTATTTTTAGCACTTCTTTTCCAAGTATGTTTGCAAGACCAATGAAATTTTATTGTAGTCAAAATTTTATTTACTAATACCTATTTGATGTTCATATTTATCTTTTGGCCAATAAGATTTTATATAAGCTAACACACTATCTATGTCTTGATCAGATAAATTATCTTCATAACCCATCATTTTTCCTTCATAACCTTCTACTAATTTTACTAAGCCATATTTAATTATATTATGTAAAGTTTTATCATCATGATGCCAAGTATGACCTGTTCCATTTAATGGCGGTGCTTTTTGGTGACCATCTTCATCTACACCTTTCCAATTTTCAGCTCCAGCTAAATTAACCATATGACAAGAAACACAATTATTTTCATAAGCAATTTTACCTCTATTAATCATTAATTCTGAATCTATCGTTATTGGAAAATGATTATGTGCACTGCTATTTCCAGTTAATGATATCGAAAGAATTATAAAAAATATAAATTTCATTTAACATCCATTTTTAGACATATCTTTAGTTTTCACAACAAACCCAGAACCAAGATCCCTGAAAGTTTTTTCATGAATAAATTCTACACCAAATTTTTTAAGCAGACTCTTTATATTCATCCATTGTGGGGCAAGAACAGAATAAATTTTTATCTCCATAAACATTGTCTACTCTACTAACGGGAGGCCAGTACTTATAAGATCTTAAAATAGCAGACGGATATGCTGCGCTTTCTCTGTCATACTTATGTTTCCATTCATTTGCAGCTAATTCAGTATGAGTATGTGGTGCATTTTTTAAAGGATTATCAATTTTATCAAATTCTCCACTTTTAACTTTGTTAATTTCTTCTTTAATTTTAATCAAAGTTCCACAAAAACGTTCAATTTCTGATAAACTTTCACTTTCAGTAGGCTCAATCATGATTGTTCCCTGAACGGGCCAAGACATAGTTGGCGCATGGAAACCAAAATCGATTAATCTCTTAGCTATATCTTCTTCTGTAATTCCTGTTTCACTTTTAATTTTTCTAATATCTATAATACATTCATGAGCTACATTTCCATTTTTCCCTTTATATAAAATAGGAAAATGATCCTTAAGTTTATTTGCTATATAATTTGCATTTAAAATCGCATTTTGAGTGGCAAGCTTTAAACCTTCCGAACCCATCATTTTAATATACATCCATGATATAGAAAGAATACTAGAACTTCCCCAGGGCGCTGATGAGACCGCTCCTATTCCAGTTGTTGGTCCACAATCATTGATTATAGAATGGCTTGGCAAATAAATTTCTAAATGTTTTTTGCAAGCGATTGGACCCATTCCTGGCCCTCCTCCACCATGCGGTATACAGAAAGTTTTATGTAAATTAATATGACAAATATCAGGGCCAAAATTACCTGGCTTTGCAATACCAACCAATGCATTTAGATTTGCTCCATCCATATAAACTTGACCTCCATATTTGTGTATTAAGTCACAAATATCTTTTATTTTTTCTTCAAAAACACCATGGGTAGATGGATAAGTCACCATTAGTGCAGCCAAATTACTAGAATATTTTTTAGCCTTTTTATTTAAATCTTCATAATCTACATTTCCATGTTGGTCACAATTAACAACAACAACTTTCATGCCAACCATTTGCGCACTGGCAGGGTTAGTTCCATGTGCAGAGCTTGGTATTAAACAAACATTTCTTTTTTTTTCACCATTTTTTTCATGAAATTTTCTAATAACCATTAAACCAGCAAATTCTCCTTGAGCTCCTGCATTAGGTTGTAAAGAAATTCCAGAAAAACCAGTTATTGATCTAAGCCAATTTTTTAAATCGGTAAATAATTCTCGAAAACCATCCATTTGTTCTACAGGAGAGAATGGATGAGGTTGTGAAAATTCTTTCCATGTTACAGGGACCATTTCAGAAACTGAGTTTAATTTCATTGTACATGAACCTAAAGCTATCATCGACCTATTTAATGCTATGTCAGAATCTTCTAATTTTTTTAAATATCTAAGCATTGCGGTTTCAGAATGATAATTATTAAAAACAGGATGATCTAAATATGTTGAGGTTCTTAATAAACTTTTTGGCAAATTAGATAAGCTTTTATTCATTGTTTCTTTAATCGTTTCTGAGCAATTAAAAATTTTCAATAATTGATTGGCCCTATAAAGATTTTTCCTTTCATCAAATGAAACTGTTAGCATTTCAGAATTTACTTTTCTGACATTTACTTGTTGGTCTAAAGCATTTTTATAAATTTTATCTGTTTTATCTAAAGTTTTCACAGTAACCGTGTCGAAAAAATAATCTGAATAAAGCTCATAACCAGATTGTTTTAATTTATCTGCAAAATTTTTAGTTAACTGCGAAACACTTTCTGCTATTTTTTTAATACCCTTTGGGCCATGATATACAGCATATGCTGCGGAAACTATTGCTAGCAAAGCTTGCGAGGTGCAAATATTGCTCGTAGCTTTGTCTCTTCTTATATGTTGTTCTCTAGTTTGTAGAGCCAATCTATAAGCTTTGTTTCCAAGTCTATCTACCGAAACCCCAACTATTCTTCCCGGCATTGATCTTTTATATTTATCTTTAGTAGCAAAAAAAGCTGCATGTGGACCCCCATATCCCATTGGAATTCCAAAGCGTTGTGAGCTTCCCACTGCTATATCGGCTCCTAATTCACCAGGTGTTTTAAGCTTAGCAAGAGCAAGTAGATCACAAACTAATACTACTTTTCCATTATGCTTATGTATTTTACTGATAGCTTCACTAGGATTTTTTATGTCTCCTAAAGTTCCTGGGTACTGCAAAATTCCACATATAATATTTTCATTAATATCTTTATCCTCGTCTCCTACTGTTATTTTTAAGCCCAGTGGTTCAGCTCGTGTTTTAATTACATCAATAGTTTGAGGGTGACAGTTTTTTGATACAAAAACTATTTTGGTGTTATTTTTACACAATCTGTAACTTAATCCCACAGCTTCAGCAGCGGCTGTACCTTCGTCTAAAAGGGATGCATTTGCAATATCCATGCCAGTAAAATCAATTATCATCTGTTGAAAGTTTAACAACATCTCGAGTCTTCCTTGAGCTACCTCAGGTTGGTATGGAGTATAAGAAGTGTACCATCCTGGATTTTCTAAAATATTTCTTAGTATTACATAAGGGGTATAAGTTCCATAATAACCCATTCCAATAAAACTTGAATAAACTTTATTTTTTTTAGAAATATTTTTTAATTTTCTAAGTGCTTTGTATTCTGAATTAGGATCTCCAATGCTTAAATTTTCTTTTGACAGAATTTTTTCTGGAACTGTTTTAGATATTAATTCATCCAAATCTTTATAACCCAATTCTTTAAGCATGATTTTTTGGTCTTCTTTAGATGACCCTATGTGTCTTTGAATAAAATCCTTTTGGGCGTTTTTCAACATTTAATTATTATTCTCTTTTGCAAATTTATCATAATCTTCTTTATTCATTAGAGAGTTTATTTCTGATCTATCTTTAATTTTTAATTTAAAAAACCATGCTTGATTTTCAGGATCAGAATTTATTTTTGAAGGATCATCAACTATAGACTGGTTGCATTCGATAATTTGTCCTGAAATAGGACTATAAATATCACTTGCAGCTTTAGTAGACTCAACCACTCCTGCATTTCCATTTATTTCTACAGTGGAGCCATTTTCAGGCAATTCCACAAAAACAATATCACCTAACATTTCTGCTGCATGTTTAGTTATTCCTATTGTTGCGGTATCCCCTTCTAATTTAATCCACTCATGCTCTTTAGAAAATTTTACTTCACTCATTTTTACCTCACATAGTTTTTTTTATAAAAAGGAAGTTTAGTTACACTTGCTTCATACTTTTTTCCTCTAACTTCCAAGAAGATTTTTGTTCCAGGTTTTGTAAAATTATATTTTAAATAACCCATGGCAATAGATCCATTTATACTAGGACCAAAAGTTCCACTAGTTATTGATCCAATTTCATTTTCATCTTGAGAAAATATTTTTGTTCCTTCTCTTGCAATAATTTTTCCTAAAGGTTTAATGCCTACTCTTAAACGAGATAATTCTCCGTTAATGTTGGCTTTAATTTTATTATAACCCAAAAAACCACCTTCTTCTATTCTTCTTTTTGATATTGCCCATTTAAGATTTGCTTCTATTGGTGTGGTTGTTTCGTTAATATCATGACCATATAAACATAGACCAGCTTCTAACCTTAAGGTATCTCTAGCTCCTAAACCAATCGGTTGTGCTCCATTCGATACCAAGATTTTTGCAAGTGGCTCGACTATTTTATTTGATAACGAAATTTCAAAACCATCTTCTCCTGTATATCCAGACCTTGTAATATAAATTTTATTTTCATTATAAAAAAAATTATTTCCATTCATAAATTTAAGGGAAGATACACCCTTAATTAAATGTTCTAGAATTTCTGCTGCCTTTGGCCCTTGCAAAGCAATTAAGGATAAATCTTTATTTAACGAAAGTTTAAATTTGCTTCCGAGCGCATCTTTGATTATTTTATAGTCATTTTCTTTACAGGCTGCATTTAGAATTATGATAAAACCTTCTTCTATTTTTGTTACTATCAAATCATCATAAATACCTCCGTTTTCATTTGTAAGAAAGGAATATTTAGATTGATTAAGTTTAATATTTTTTAAATCTATTGGAATAATTTTTTCTAATTCTATTATTAAGTCAGGATGATCTTCAATAAAAAGTTGTCCCATATGTGAAACATCAAACAAACCAGCTTTAGTTCTTGTTAACTTGTGTTCTTCTATAATACCTGATGTATATTGAGCTGGCATATGATATCCGGCAAATGGAACAAACTTTGCTCCAAGACTCTTGTGATATTCATATAAAGCAGTTTTTTGTATTTCCATAATAACTCTCGCCACGCCCCATCTGTCTTTTTACCTGAGAGATTTACTCCTTCGGTGAGGCCTTACGCCTGCTTTCCAGAGTTATTATGTACGGTCCTTTTGCCTGAGAGTTTCCGGGGTGGTTGCTCCTTCGGCGCCAATTAAATTGGTCTCTCCCGTATGAATAGTAGTTTGTGCTAATTATGGTAAAATGTCAAATGGTAAAGTTACCTAGAAAATATATTGAAGTTTTTTGATTAAATAGATTAACACAACCCAGAACCATGATCCCTAAAAGTTTTTTCATGAACAAATTCTACTACAAATTTTTCCTAATTAGCTTTAGATTTTAAATGATATTGTGAGCCATCAAATTTAGTAAAAAGAGAATTGATGAGCGGATGTTGTATTGATTTAGGATGCTCTGCTAAATCAAGATTTTGCTCAGCAACATATGTTGTGTGTTCAGCCGTATGCACTAAAACGTGATACCAAGGTTTATTTTTGGGAGGACGTGATTGAGCAACTTGTTCATACCACTCGTCTTGGCCTTGAAAGAAAGGATCAATGTCAAACACCACCCCCGTATAATCAAATAACTTATGATGTACAATCTGACCTATTAGAAACTTAGCTTTATAATCAGTCATTCAAGTTCCTTTATATAGTATCAAAAATCTTTTATGAAGATCTTTCGTTTTTTTAAATTTAATCATAAAACCAGAAACACGTATAGAGATAGTTTTTTCATATTAAAATTTACTTTTGCTTCATTTTTTCAATTTGATCAAAAGCAGAATTAATAGCTCTCATTTTTTTCTTACTTTCTTCAATCACTTCTTTGGGTACTCCTTTGTTCATTAATATATCAGGATGGTGTTCTTTTGAAAGTTGAAGGTATTTTTTTCTGACAGTTGCAAAATCATCGTTAGAACTACAACCTAATACTATATAAGGATTTAACTTATCAGAACTTTTTCTTGACTCTTTAATCCCCTCAAATTGACTTTCATTTAAACCAAAAAATTTTGCAATACCTCTTATCATTGTGATTTCAGAGTCGGACACATTGCCGTCTGCTTCTGCAATATAAAACAATGTGTTGATGACCTCATCTAGCACCGCAGGATTATTCCTATAAATTTGTGCTATCTGTTGGGCATAAGGTTCATAGCTAAGTGAGTCTTCTTTGGCTTTGTTAAATATTTTTCCAACCTGATCCATTTCGTGTTCAGGAATTTTTAATTTATCTTTTATGGCAATTAATTCTTCTTTTGAGACATATCCATCCGCTTTGGCTAACTTCGCTGTTAGAATAATTAGAGCAATAGCAAAAACTTGCTGAGGGGGAGCAAAGCTTTGTTGAAAACCTGATCTTCGAGCCGACGAGATTCTGCCACCAACCATTGAACCTATTAAAGCTCCAATAGGTCCGGCAAATGAAAAACCGACAAAGCCACCGATAAGACTACCCCATATACTCATATTTGACCTTCTGTTAAAGACTTCACAAAAAATACTTTGTTACACAACAACAAACCCAGAACCACGATCCCTAAAAGCTTTTTCATGGTTAGTTTAGTTTATCAAAGAACTTTAATGCTAAAAAGCCAAAAACCATTGAGAGTACAAAAATAATTGAATGAAAATTTAAGAAAGCTAAAGAGGCAATGGCTGGCCCAGGACACAATCCAACTGCGCCCCAACCCACACCAAACAAAGAGGCGCCAAAGATTAATTTTAAATCAATGTTTTTGCTTAATGGAATAGAAAAATTTTCTGCAAACAAAGGTTTATTTTTAAAATAATAAAAAAAGGGTGTGCTTATTAAAATTCCACCGATCATGACAAAAATTAATGATGGATCCCAATTACCAAATAAATTCAAGAAACCTAGAACTTTTTCAGGATTCGTCATGCTTGAAATAGTTAGCCCTACTCCAAATATGATACCGCACAATAGTGAAATGACTTTATTCAAAAAAAACTCCCCTTTATCACTACAGTTATGATCGCCATAAGTAAAAAAATTATTGTGGCTAGAATTGATCGCGGCGAAAAACGTGAAATTCCACAAATACCATGTCCACTAGTACAACCATTGCTTATGCCAGTTCCCACACCAACTAGTAGCCCACCTATAATTAAAGTTGGCAAAGACGCTGTTATATTAAAAGGAATTTCATATGTTGAAAAAAGCGAATAGATTAAAGGTCCTAAAATTAATCCTATTAAGAACAAAAGATTATCAAATCTATTATTATTTGAGCTAATGAAATTTTTCATAATTCCACTAATCCCAGCTAGGCGGCCGTTGCCCAGATAAAATATTACAACTGCTAACCCGATAACAATTCCTCCAATGAATGCAGGTAGTGGTGTAAAATTTATAATATTCATAAAAGTTTTTTCATCTCACTTAATTATAACAAAATTTATCGCCCTATGTACTACCCAAGTACTACTTTTAATGAATCTGTTTACGACAAAAAGTGAGTTTTTTAAGAAAATTATTTGTTAAATCCAGTTAGAGACACACTGGGAAGGTGAAAGCGCCATATTAGAAAACCGATGCTCTATCCAACTGAGCTAAGGCCCCTAATTATATAAATCAATACTTATTTAACATTACTAATTCATTTGAACAAATAAAAAATGAACTTATCAACTCTAGTGCTGCTATCCTGTAAATTATAGGAGAATTATTAATTAAAATTTTTCCACTCAAAAACTAAGGGCTTAGATTCACAAATAGCATCCATTAAACTACACATTAATGGCAGCGTTCTGGAATCAAAAGTGTTTTTAGTCAATTTTCTAATCTCGACAGCAAGATCTGCTCCTTCTACTGTTATATTTGGCATTTTTTTAAGTTTGGCATCTTTGTATGTCATTCCCTGACCTAAATAAAAACCCATTTTACTATTTCTTCCACCATCAGCACTTACATATAAATCACCGATGCCAGCTAAACCCATGACTGTTTCTTTTTTCCCACTCAGTTTTTCAGTAAAAAAAATCATTTCATTTATTGATTGTTGCAATATTGATGCAGCTGTATTTAAGTAATTTTTTTCACGTATCTCAGAAGATAAATCAGCATTACATAAACCTATAGATGCACCTATGCACATAGAATAAATATTCTTTATTGCGGCGCAAACTTCGACCCCAACCACATCAGTAGTTGTTGAAATATGATAATAATTGGTTGAAACTAATTTTGCTATTTGATTCACAACATTTATGTCTTTGTTGGCAAAAATAACTGATGTATGAATTTTGTTAGCTAAACCCTTGGCTAGACAAGGTCCTCCAGCTGCAGAAATATTTAATTCTTTAATTCCATTGGTTTTTAATAATCTTTCCATTTTATGGGCCAAAACTTCATAGCTATTTTTATTTACCGAAAGACCTTTTGTAAGTAATAGTATGGGTGTTTTATTTGTAATAACTTTGCTCAACTCTATTGAGGCCCATTCAATACCTTTTGAGATTACAGCAACAACAATAAGATCTATTTTTTTACTAAACTCCTCTTTAAGATTTTTGAACTTTATAAATTTTATTCTTTCAGGAATATGACAAGATAATGCCGGATGGTTTCTAGTTGTATTAATTTGATCTATAAAATCATCTTCAAGATATGTGCCTACTATAACGATAGAATGTTTATTTTCTAAACAGGGAAATGAAAAAGCAGTCCCCATGGATCCAGCACCTAAAATTAAAATATTTGACATAAGCTATTCTCTAAAAATAAATCTTTTTAGTAAGTATAATACAGCAATAATTTCAACTTTTGCAAATATCATAAACATTATTAATGATATCTTTGTAAAAAAGCTTAAGTCAAAAAAAGTAAAACTCTCCATTGAAAATAATGATGAATTGACTGTATTAGTTAATGTAAGAATCGATAATTTAAATGAATTTTCAAAAGTTAGACTATCTAAGGTTAAAATTCCTGACAAAAGAAAAATTGAAATTATAAAAAAAATAAAAACTAAAAAAGCAATATTAACATCTTGATCATCAATTTTAGAACCAACATTGAATAAATTTTTTTCAATAATATTTTTTGGTTTAACTAATCTATATATTTCTTGATACGATATCTTTAGCAAAATATAAAATCTAATATATTTAAAGCCTGAAGATGTAGATATTAACGATCCCCCAATAATTGTTAATAAGATGAAAAATAAAGATAAATCAGCTCTAGATGAAAATGTAGATATTCCTGAAGTTGAAACGGAAGATACAACCGCAAAAAAAACATTTAAAAAACCATTATTAGGAATTATTAAAAAATATATAAACAAAATTAATAAAAAAACCAAAATAAATAAATGAATGGTTTCTTTATAAATTTTAAAATTAAATTGCCTGCTAATTATATCAAAAAACAAAAAAAAATTAAGTATTGGAAAAAGTAAAGCTACTGATATAGCAAAAATATGTGAATTATTATAAATAATAGTAGATAAATTATCAGTTGGAATAAATCCTCCTGCAGAAATTATAGTAAAAGATAAATTAACAGAATCCAGCAATCTAAGATCAGCAAAAGAAAATATAAAAATAATAAAAAAAGTTGAAAAAGAATAAATTAATAAAATTTTTATAAAGTTATAATTAAAATTATTATAAAAATTTCTTCCAGAGGCTCCACCGGGCACTAAATATGCTGGTTTTATTCTAATTTGCTTTGATCCAATTGTTCCAATAGTTGATAAAATAAAAATTAAACCACCTAACCATTGAGAGCTAGATCTCCATAAAACTAACGGGTCATCAATATTTTTTACACTTTCAATAATGGAAAATCCAGTTGATGTAAAACCTGAAACTGATTCAAAATATGAATCCAAAATACTTATATCATAAACACTTAAAGCATAAGGGATGCTAAGTAACAATGGTATTAAAAAATAACTTAAAGTTATAAAAAATATTTGATCTATTAAATTTATATCTTTGACATGTTTGTGACCAACGTAGTAAAAAGTTGATCCTAACACTAAGGACACAATTAGAGTTACGAAGTATGCGCTAAGACCAAGAGTAAAATCAAAGTAAATAGAATATAAAATATTTACTATAGAAAAAAAGGAAACAAATAAGGAGTATATCCCTAAAAAAAATAATATACTTTTATAATTCATTAAACGAATGAACTTATTCTAAATAAACTTTCAACTTTTTCCAAATAGTCTCTTTTAGTCAAAAAAACAACTAGGTCTTTTTTTTCAAATATTGAGTCAGATTTTGGTATAATTACAGTTTTATTTCTAACTATTGCTCCAATTCTTATTTCCTTTGGAAGATTTGAATCATTGATTGATTTACTTATAAGTTCTGATGTTTCTAAAATCTCAGCTTCTATAAATTCATACTCTCCATCTAAAAGAGTATAAACAGTTTCAATTGTACCCTTATGAACATGTTTTAATATGGTAGAAATAGTAGTTAGTCTTGGATCGACTAAATCATTAATTTTTAAAGAAGATTGTAATAAACTATAATTTTGTTTGTTGACAAGAGCTATTGTTCGTTTGTTGGGACTCTTTTTTTCAGTAAGAACACTAACCATTATATTATCTTCATCATCATTTGTGAGAGCTAGAACTGTTTCAACTTCTTCAATGTTTGCTTCTTTTAATACATCTTCGTCTAATCCATCGCCATTAATAACAATAGCATTGTTTAGTTCATTAGCTATAAATTCAGCTCTATCTTTGTTTTTTTCAATAATTTTTACTCTTAAACCTTCTGAATCTGTTTCTAAATTTTTAGCTAAATTAAATCCAATATTTCCACCTCCTACAATAAGAATTTTTTTTGCCATTTTTTCTTCATGTCCAAATGCCGCAAGTGTAGTATTTATTTGAGATGCATTAATGACAACAAAGGCTTTATCGTTCACTAGCATTTTATCTTTCTTTTTTAAAATAACAAATTTTTCACCTCTTATAACTCCTAAAATATTTGCTCTTAAATTTGGAAATCTCTCTGTTATTTTACTAAGTTCAGTATTAATCAAAGGGCAATTATTATCAATATTGATTTCTAAAACCTTTATTTTGCCCCCAGCAAATGGAACGCTATCTAGCGCTCCTGGAGCTTCTAATTTTCTCTGTAGCGATTTTGCTACTTCTAACTCAGGTGATATAATAACATCAATGGGCATATTAGCTTGTCCATATAATTTGGTCCATTTGGCACCTAGAAATTCCTGATCTCTAACACGAGCTATTTTTTTATTTACTTTAAAAATTGAATAAGCGACCTGGCAAATAACCATATTTGTTTCATCATTTTGAGTTACTGCAATAATCATATCTGCATCTTCAGCGCCAGCTTTTTCTAAAACAGATGGGTACGTAGCTCTTCCAACAACACCTTTTACGTCCTGTGTTTCATTTATTTTTTGAATAAGTTCGCTAGATTGGTCTATTACTGTAATTGAGTGACCTTGAAATGATAATTGTTTTGAAATGGAAAAACCAACTCTGCCAGCCCCACATATAATTATATTCATTTAATTTAAACCTTTGATGCCTAAGCTTTTAAGTTTTCTATGTAAAGCTGATCTTTCCATTCCAACAAATTCTGCTGTTTTTGATATGTTGCCTTTGTGTTTCTTTAACTGAGATGCTAAATAATCTTTTTCAAACTTCTCTCTAGCTTCTTTTAATGGAAAAGAAAGTACATTGTCTTCAATTTTAGTAGAAGTATTTTTGTATGTCAGAGAGTCTCTCACTAATTGATTTATACTATTTGAATTTTCATTAATAGATAATATTGAAATTCTTTCAACTAAATTTCGTAACTCTCTAACATTTCCAGGCCAATGGTACTTATAAAATAAATCAAAATTAGTATCTAATTTAGCTTGATTTATTCCATTAAGTTCAGCTATTTTTTTTGAAAAATAATTTAATAATAAAGGAATATCTTCTGTTCTATCTTTTAACGGCGACAATAAAATTGGGACAACATTTAATCTATGATACAAATCTTCTCTAAAATTTCCTTTATCAATTTCTCCTCTAATGCTTTTGCTTGTTGTACTTATAATTCTAACATTAACGTTAATTTCTACTGAACCGTTTACTCTTCTAAATTTTTGATCAATTAAAACTCGTAAAATTTTAGCTTGAGTCTCTAAAGGAATTTCAGAAACCTCATCAATTAACAAAGTTCCATCTTTAGCATTTTCAAAAAAGCCATAATTTATTGTCCCATTTAAATTTTCAGAACCAAATAATTCTTGCTCGTACTTGTGAGGGTCCAATAAAGCACCATTTACAACTACAAATGGTTTTTTTGATCTTACAGATTGTTTGTGGATTTGCCTCGCTACAAGTTCTTTTCCAGAGCCTGCCGGTCCAGTAATAAAAATTCTACTTTCTGTATTGCGTAGTTTATTAATTAAAGTTCTTACCTTTTCTATCGATTGACTGTGTCCAATAATATCATATGAATGAAATAATTTACTCTCAAGTACAATTTTTTCTTTCTTTAAATTTATATTTTCTGCAGCTCTATTTGTAAAATTAATAAGTCTTTCAGATGAAAAAGGTTTTTGTATAAATTCGAATGCTCCTAATTTTAATGAATCTATTGCCATTTGAACATTGGCGTGTCCAGATATCATTATTACAGGTATGTCATCATCCTTTTTTTTTATTTTTTCTAGTAATTCAATTCCATCATTATCACCCTTGTCTAATTTTACATCTATAATTGCAACATCAGGTAATTTTTTATTTATTTCTACAATGGCTTGATCAAAATTTGCAGCTTCCCTTACAGTAAAACCTTTGTCTTTTAAAATTCCTGATATTAATTCTCTAATATCCGAATTGTCATCTATAACTAAAATTTCGCTAGACATATTGTTTAGGTAAAATAATTTTTACAATCGCTCCATCTTTAATAGAATTGAAAGTAATAGTACCATTGTGATCACTTATAATCTTAGTAACTATTGCCAATCCTAGGCCTGTACCTTTTTTTTTAGTAGTAAAATATGGTGTGATCATTTTAATTTTATCAATTTGATCAAAACCCATTCCGTTATCTTTAATATCAACATATATATAGTCACTATCTTGATCAATATCTACTTTAATTTTCCCTTTAAAATTGTTGATTTTTATTTCTTTTTCATTGATAGACTCGATTGAATTTTTTATCAAATTTATAAATACTCTATTAAGTTGCTCTTCATCACCATTAGCATTATTAGACTGATTTTTTTTAAATGAATTAAATTCAATATTATTTTCTGTCAACTCATGAAGAGAAATGGATCTTTGCACAAGTTTATTTATATCTAGCAGTTTAAAAATAGGTTTCGGCATTCTTGCAAAGTCTGAAAATTCATTTACTAAAAACTCAATATCTTTAATTTGTTTTGTGATTGTATTTAAATAGTTTGATAAATTCTTATTTTTAACATTATCTGAATTTAAATGTTTCTCTCTTATCATATCAATAGATAACTGTATTGGTGTAAGTGGATTTTTAATTTCATGGGCCAATTTCCGGGCTACACTCTCCCAAGCCATATGTCTTTCTGAGGTAAGTAACTTATCTTGTTGTTTCTTTAATTTATCAATCATAGAATTAAAGTTCTCATTTAACTTTTCAAACTCTTTATCAGTATCAATTTTTGGAACTTTCGCATTTAAATCTCCAGAACTAATTTTTTCTGAAGCACCAATTAAATTTATAATTGGCAAAGTTAATCTTGATGAAAATTTAATTGCTATTATGAATGAAATGAATAAAAATAAAGTAACAATAAGTAAATATATAACGCCAAATGTAAGTTTAATTCCTGTTTTGCTTTCTTGTACACTAAAATAAAAACTAACAGCAACACCAGTTTCTTTAAGATAACTGATTACTTTTGGATCCATAAATCTAACAATATAAAGATATGTATCAATAAAATTATTTAGTTTTACTAAGGCTGAAGTTCTATTTGATCCTGTGTCAGTAATTCTGACAGGAAGACCTTCTAAAGATCTTGTGAAGGCTTCTTCTGAAGGTGGAATAAAATTAAGATTTGGATCTACGATATTAGACATTATTATATTAGCAGAACTATCTATCAAATGAACTTCATCTAATCTTCTCAGTAATCTTTGTGTAGTAAGTACGTTTAAAAATTGTTTTGGATTATCATAATAAAGATTAGATTTGTTATTTATATCTAGTACCATGAGTAAAATATCTGATTCAATAGAATTTCTATTTTGATCAACATAATTTTTTGCTAATTCAGCAGAATTATTTACAATACTTTTTATTTTATCATCAAAATATCTTTGTAAACCAACATTAAATAAAATAAGTGAAAATAATGCAATAATAATTGAAGGTAATAATGTTGTGCTTGAAAAATAGAGCATATATTTTAAACTGACTTGTGAACCTGGGTTTTTAATTCTTTTTTTATTTGATAATTTAAAAAATTCTTTAACAACAAGCCAAAAAAATAAAACTAATAGAGCTAAATCAACACCTAATAATATTTGAAGATTTAAATCTTTTAAGGTAATAAAACTTTGATTGGTAAATGTAAAAAATGTTAATAAACTGAATAAAATACATACCAATGACGTTGCTATTACCCATTTATAATTTTTAATGATATGAATCATTCTATAAATAATAGTTAATATTTTAAATAAATATATGGCAATTTTTCAAAAATGAGCTTCTTTCTTGTATTATTAGCTGCAGGAGACAGTAAAAGGTTAAAATCTATCATACCAAAACCATATCAAATTGTAAATGGAAAATCCTTGATAGAACATTCATTAAGTGCATTCAAAGATATTAAAGAAATTAAAAGAACTGTAATCGTTTATAATAAGAAACATAAAAAATACATAGATAATATTAATCTAAAAAATATATTAAAGATTACTGGTGGCAAAACAAGACAGGAGTCTACTTTTTTAGCTTTAAAAAAATTTAAAAAAAAAAAATTTACTAAAGTTTTAATACATGACGCAGCTAGACCCAACCCACCCATAAAGATGATAAACAATATAATTCATTACCTTAAAAAAAACCATGCTGTAATTCCTGTTACTAAAGTTGTAGATGCTACTAAACGTATAAAAAAAAATGTAATATTTAAAAATATTGATAGAAAGAGTTTAAGATTTTCACAAACTCCTCAAGGCTTTACTTTTAAAAAAATATACGAAAAACATTTAAAAAATATTAATACTTCAATTAATGATGATGCATCATTATTTACAGCAGACAATGAAATAGTAATTACGGTCCCTGGTTTTAAGAAAAATTTTAAAATTACAGATCTAGAAGATTTAAGTATTTTTAAATCTTTAAAGGTTAAAAAGATTTATGCAGGCATTGGTTTTGATGTACACAGATTGATACCAAAAAGAAAATTATATTTAGCTGGTTTAAAAATAAAATCCAATTTAGGAACTCTAGGACACTCAGATGGTGATCCAGTTTTGCATGCTATTATCGACTCATTGTTAGGAGCTTGTAATATGGGTGATATAGGTCAAAAGTTTTCAGACAAAAACAGGAAGTTTAAAAATATTAGATCAACATATTTAATTAAGAAAATTATTAATCAAATTAAATTTAAGGGTTATGTAATAAACAATATTGATATTAACATAATAACACAAACTCCAAAAATTCAGAAGTATAAAAACAAAATGACAAAAAGTATTGCTTACTTATGTAATATTTCAAAAAATCAAGTTAATATAAAAGGAAAAACAACAGAAAAATTAGGTGTTATTGGAAATGAAAAAGCTATAGCTTGTGAAGTAATAACTTCTGTAATTAGATATGATAGATAAATTTAACGCAGTTTATGTAACTGTATTTGGTGTTGGAAAAATTAAGTTTGCCCCAGGTACAATCGCATCACTTTTAACAACACTTTTCTTATTTTATTCATTTCATATTGTAAATTTTTCCAAATGGTCAATTCTATTATCTATTTTTATAATATTTTTTTATTCATTCTACGCAGTAAGTTCTTACATAGATAAAAGAGATGATAAAGATCCAAAAGAAATTGTTATTGATGAAGTAATTGGGCAATCTATCCCAATATACATGTATGAAATTTCGCATAGTACAATTAAAGATACTCAAGAATCATTTTTATTTTATATATATATTTTTATATTATTTAGATTTTTTGATATTAAAAAACCATTTCCTGTAAGTTTTTTTGATAAAAAATATAAAAATAGTTTTGGTGTAATATTTGATGATGTTGTTGCGGGTTTGTATGTAATAGTAACTCTAATTATTTTTATGATCTTAAAATCGCAAATATTTTAGATATGAAAAAAAAAGCAACAGATGTAATAGATTTATTAAAGAAAAAAAAACTTAAAATTTCTATTGCTGAATCTTGCACTGGAGGTTTACTTTCAAGCACCATTACATCAATTAGCGGATCCTCTAAAGTCTTTTCACTTGGTTTGGTTACCTATTCTAACAACTCTAAAAATTCTATTTTAAAAGTACCTGAAATAATTTTTAGGAAATATGGAGCAGTTAGTATGCAATGCTGCTTATCTATGGTGCATCAACTTAGCAAAATTAGTAAAAGTGGCGTTTGTGTCTCGATTACTGGTATTGCGGGACCGGCTGGAGGTTCTAAGAAAAAACCTGTTGGTTTAGTTTATGTTGGTATTAAAGTAGATAATAAAGCCCTAGTTAATAAGTATCTATTTAAAAACAAAGGACGTAAACATGTTCAAAAAGCTACAGTAGAAAAATCTTTAAAGTTAATTCTAAGTTCTATTAAATAAGTCGATTGCTCTTTTTTCA
>CAJQRW010000051.1 GCA_905612415.1 uncultured Pelagibacteraceae bacterium | reverse complement strand
TATGTGAGAAATAAAAATTTAAAAGATTATTATCTAAAATTTTTTGTGATGTTTCTTTTGTCAATCCGAGTAAAAAATTTATTTTATCGTCAAAAAATTTGTCTTTGAAGCCTCTTTCTCTAAGTAGTTCCAAAACTAGTTGAGCTTCGTCTCTTTGCCCATTATTTATTAAACAATAAATTATAAATTTATCTAGATATGAATTTTGAAGTTTTTTATCTATAAAATCTACCTTCTCACATGCTGATTTTATGTTTGCTGAAGACAAGTGTTCGTTTATTAAAAATTTTATTGCTTTTGAATTCTGTCCTACTTCTGGATTGGATTTTAAAAAATTTTCTAAATCTTTTATTCTGTTCTTTTTAATTAACCAATCAATTTTAATTTTAAGAAATTCTTCTGAACTTAAATTTTTTTTAGGAGGATATGAGTTTGTAAATAAAACTTGAAATAACAAATCTTCAGAAAATTTAGATAAACTCAGTTTGCTAATTCTATTAACAATTTTTATTACATCCTCTCCATCTGATCGTGACCACATATTTAAATTAAAATTATTTTCTTGAGGGTCAAATAAACCAATTATTGAAATTTTATCTTCTTCAATTGTGTCTTCTTCTATTTGAATTGTTGTTTCACTCTCACTTTCTAGAGCGATTGGACTTTTTAATTTAGTTTTTTCTTCATCACTAATTTTAGTATTTTCTTCATTTATAACCTCTTTTTTTTTCCATATATCTGCTGGCTCATCTTCTGCCAAAAGATTATTAAGAATAAAAACTGTAAAAATTATTACAATAAAATTAAGTTTATTTAAGTGTCTCAAGCTTATCATCGCTAATTTTCTGCTCAATCAATTTTGCAGGCGCTGGAAAATCGATTTTATCTAACAAAAATATTCCTAAAAATAATACTAGGAGAATCAAAATAGTTTTGATAGCTAAAATTTTGCTTAATAATGTTCTGTTTCTTTTTGGTGTTAATCTGAGTTGCATATTTGTTAAATAGTATTTACACTCGAAAAATAAGACATAATTGTGAAAAATCAAATTTAAAATACAGGTAGCTGTGAAAAAAAACCTTGTTTTGTTGGGAATGATGGGTGTTGGTAAAACTACCGCAGGAAAAATTGTAGCCAAAAAGCAGAGTCTAGAGTTTATTGATACAGATTTAGCTATAGAAAAAAAATGCTCTATGACAATCCTGGAGATATTTAATAAAAAAGGCGAAAAATTTTTCAGGAATGAAGAAGAAAAAGAAGTTCTAAAATTGATAAAAAAAAAAAATTGTATAATTGCTCTTGGGGGTGGTGCTTTTATCAATTCCGCTATTAGAAATAATGTTTTAAAAAACTCTATATCTATTTGGTTAGATACAAATCTTAAAACGCTAGACAAAAGGATTAAGTGGAACAAAAAAAGACCTTTATTAGATAATAAAAATAATGAAAAAATAATTAATCAATTGTACGCAAAAAGAAAAAGTATTTATAAATTAGCAAATCACAGAATTGATTGTAGTAATTTAGACAAAAAAAGTATTATTGATAAAATTATAAATATTTATGAAAAACACTGAACTTATTATTAAAACTAAAAGTAAAACCTACCCAATTTATTTTGGAAATAATATTTTAACTAAAACAGGAAGTTTAATACAAAATAATTTAGCTGGTGTTAAAAAAATATGTATTATTTCTGATAATAAATTGCCAATTGAAGTTTTAAAAAAATTACTTAATTCATTAAAAAAATATGAAATTAAAATATATAAACTTACTGCGAATGAAAAAACAAAAAGTTTTAAACTTGCAAACAGGATTATAGAAAGTTTATTAAAACAAAATTTTAATCGATCTGATTGTATTATTGCTTTAGGTGGAGGTGTGATTGGGGATCTTGCTGCTTTTGTCTCTAATCTTACCAAAAGAGGATTAAAATTTATTAATATTCCCACAACACTTTTAGCTCAAGTTGATGCGTCAATGGGTGGAAAGACAGGAGTTAATTCTAAACAAGGTAAAAACCTTATTGGCACTTATTATCAGCCAGACTTTATATTAAGTGACGTGTCTATATTAAGAAGTTTGCCTCAAA
>CAJQRW010000050.1 GCA_905612415.1 uncultured Pelagibacteraceae bacterium | reverse complement strand
ATGTTGGCAAATCTACTTTATTTAATGCTTTAACTACCTCAAAAAAAGCACAAGCAGAAAATTTCCCATTTTGTACAATTGATCCAAATATAGGTATTGTTGCTGTTCCGGATGAAAGATTAAATAAAATATCCGAAATATCAAAGTCTAAAAAAACAATTAATGCTGCTATAACTTTTGTTGATATTGCCGGCCTAGTCAAAGGTGCATCTAAAGGAGAAGGGTTAGGAAATAAATTTCTTTCTCATGTAAGAGAAGTTGATACAATTGTTCATTTGGTTAGATGCTTCGATTCTGAAAAAATACTAAATGTAAACAAAGATGTTGATCCAATTAGAGATTTAGAGATTATTGAAACTGAAATTCTCTTATCAGATTTAGAATCTCTGCAAAAAAGATTAGAAAAAAGTAGTCAAAAAAAGTTAGAAAAAGAAGATATTGCGTTTCTAGAAGAGTGTCTAAAAATAATCAACGAAGGAAAGAATCCAGATGTAATATTCGAAAAATATGACAAAAATTTAATAAAAAGATCTGGGCTTTTATCTCTCAAGCCAAAAATAATAGTTTGTAATGTTGATGAAAAAAGCTTGAAAAGTGGAAATGAATATTCAGAAAAATGTATAAAAAAGTATTCAAATGAAAATGTAATTATTGTTTGTGCGGATATAGAAGATCAGATTATGGGTTTGCAAGCAAAAGACAGGAAAGAGTTTATGAATGAGACTGGAATTAAAGATACAGGTTTAAATAATTTAATCAAAACTGGTTATAAAGCTCTTGGTCTCAGCACCTTTTTTACATCGGGACCTGAAGAGAGTAGAGCGTGGACAATAGAAATTAATTCTAAAGCTCCAGATGCAGCTGGAGTAATTCATTCAGATTTTAAAAAAAAATTTATTAGAGCTGAAACAATTTCGTATGAAGATTTTGCTAAATATAAAGGTTTTAATGAATGCAAAAACTTAGGAAAATTACGTCTCGAAGGAAAAGAATATAGTGTAAAAGATGGTGATGTAATGCTTTTTAGAACTGGAGCTTAGATTTAAACTATTTAAACGTTTTTGGATCTTCACCTTCATACTCAGTTACTACCTTTTCAATTTTATCAAAGGTTTCTTCTTCTTCATTCTTTTTAGTTACGAATTGTGACCATACTTTTTGTTTACTCATATAAACTAAAGTTATTAGTATTATAAGATAAATAATTACTTTAAAACCCATTCTATGTTGAGACTCTAAATGAGGCTCTGAAGCCCATACAAGAAAAGTTGAAACATCTTTTGCAATTTGTTCTTTAGTTGTTTCGGTTCCGTCCAAGTATTCAACTATACCATCTGAAATTGGTTCGGACATTTTAATTTTATTGCCAGGCATATATTTGTTATAATAAACTCCATCATCAAGTTTGTAATCTATAGGAGGTTCTTCGTATCCTAATAGTAGTGAATAAATATAATTTACTCCACCTGCTCTTGCTTTAGCAAGCACGGACATGTCTGGAGGATACGCTCCTCCATTTGCTGCTGTTGACGCTTCAATATTTGGGTAGGGTTTTACAAACTTATCAGATAATTTTGCATTTCGTAAAAACATCTCACCTTCACTATTTGGACCATCTTCAATTTCAAACTGAGATGCAAAAGCTTTAGCTTCTTCTATAGAAAATTCAGGACCTCCTTTTTCGGACAAATTTCTGTAACTTAAATGTTGAACAGAGTGACAGCCTGAACAAACTTCTTGATAAACTTGATATCCTCTTTGCAATGAAGCTCTATCAAATGTACCGAAAAGGCCATTAAAACTCCAATTTGTTTCAAGAAGATCTATTTTTTTTTCTTCTGAAAAAACAGAAAATGGAACAAGAAAAATTAAAATAACAATAAAAAATCTATTTAAAAGAACTAGCATTTTCTCCTTCGTACGTTACAGCCACTTTTTTAAACTTATTTATCATTCCAGGTTTATCTAGTACTGGGTCAGATATGCTTCGTGGCAAAGGGTCAGTTTTTTCATAACGTCCAAGTAAAGGAAGTATGAGTAAAAAATGGATGAAATAATAAGCGGTCGCTAATCTAGATAAAATTAAATAAATTCCTTCAGGTGGTTTAGCTCCTAGATATCCAAGTAAAATAACTACAAAAACTAAAAGCCAAAATAACTTTTTATATATAGGTCTAAATATTGCTGATCTTACTTTGGAGGTGTCTAACCACGGGAGCAGCATAAGTATGAAGATTGCAGCAAACATAAAAATTACTCCACCTAACTTACTTGGTATAGCGCGTAAAATTGCATAAAAAGGAAGCAGATACCATTCAGGCACAATATGTGCTGGCGTTACCAAAGGGTTAGCTTCAATATAATTATCTGGGTGCCCAAGGGCATTTGGGGCAAAAAACACAAACCATAAAAAAAGTGTTATAAATAAAAGAAGTGCAAATAGATCTTTCATAACCATATATGGATGAAATGGCATAGTTTCATTGCTATTTTTTTTTACATCTATACCAACTGGGTTATTATTTCCAGGGATATGTAATGCCCATATGTGAAGAACAACTAGACCAAAAATTAAAAAAGGAAGCAGATAGTGTAAGCTGTAAAATCTATTTAAAGTTGGATTATCGACAGAATATCCGCCCCACAACCAAGTTGTTATACTTTCACCAATGAATGGTATAGCGCTAAATAAATTAGTAATTACTGTGGCTCCCCAGAAGCTCATCTGGCCCCAAGGAAGAACATACCCCATAAAAGCTGTCGCCATCATAAGTATATAAATTAATAAACCAATAATCCAAATTACTTCTCTTGGTTCTTTATAAGAACCATAAAATAGTGATCTAAAAATATGAATATAAACTGCCAGAAAAAACATTGATGCTCCATTCGCATGAACATATCTTATTAGCCAACCGTAGTTAACATCTCTCATTATATGTTCAATACTTTCAAAAGCATGATCTACATGAGCCACATAATGCATAGCAAGAACTAATCCTGTAACTATCTGTGTGATTAAACAAAAAGTTAATATGCCACCAAAAGTCCACCAGTAATTTAAATTTTTAGGTGTAGGGTATTCCATCAAGTGATGAGATAGAGTTAATAGTGGTAATCGTTTATCAAACCACTGTGCTAATTTAGATTTTGGAATATATTTTATTTCACTCATATTTGGTTTAACCTATTTTTATCGTATTGCTATCTACAAATTCATATTTCGGTATTTCTAAATTTTTGGGAGCAGGACCTTTTCTGATTCTTCCTGATGTATCATAATGTGATCCATGACATGGACAAAACCATCCTTTATATTCACCTTTGTTTCCCAATGGTACGCAGCCAAGATGGGTGCAGACGCCTACCATAACTAGCCATTCTGGGTTCTTGGCTCTATCCGAATCTTTTTCAGGATCTTTTAAATCTTCCAAATCTACTTTTTCAGCTTCTTCAATTTCTTTTTCTGTTCTTCTTTTAATAAATATTGGTTTACCTCTCCATAATACAGTAATGGTTTTACCTCTCTCGATGCTACTCACATCTACTTCAGTGGTTGATAAAGCTTTAACAGATGAATCAGGATTCATTTGGTGAATTAAAGGCCAGATAGCTGACGCAATACCTACACCACCAATTGTATAGGTTGCTGTAAACAAAAAATCTCTTCTTTTTGGTTTAATTTCTTTGCTCATATATTCGAAACTTTATGTATTATATATTATCAATTAATTACAATTAATATAAATTTGCTAGGGTCAGAATGACACACAAAAAAAAATACACAACTAAAAATGTTTAATATTGCTCTTTATCAACCTGATATACCTCAAAATACAGCAGCTATAATTCGTCTATGCTCATGTTTTGATGCAACGCTTGAGATTATAGAACCTTGTGGTTTTCATATAGATGATAAAAGAATTAAAAAAGTTGCTATGGATTACTTAAATAAGAGTAAAATAATAACTTATAAATCTTACAATAATTTTTTATTAAAAAAAACAAACAAAAGAATAATACTAATGACTACTAAAGCTAAAAAAGAATACTATAATTTTAATTTTAAACCACAAGACACTTTGCTGTTTGGTAGAGAAAGTGCTGGAGTTCCTCAAATTGTTCATAAAAATGCATACGAAAGTTTAAAAATACCTTTAAAAAAAAATGCTAGATCTCTTAATATTAGTGTAGCAGCTGCTATAACATTGTCTGAAGCATTAAGACAGAATATGACCTCATAATATGAATTTAGATATTTATTTTAAAAAAAAACTTAGTAGTAGTTGGTTCAATTTATTACAACAAACTATTTGTTATGAATTTCAAAAAATTGAAATTGAGTTTGGTAAAAAAGTTGGAAAAAAATATAAATACTTTAAAACTAAAAGTTGGAAAAAATCTGAAAACAGCCAAGAAGGAGGAGGAACTTACTCTATAATAAAAGATGGCCTTGTATTTGATAAGGTCGGTGTAAACTTTTCAGAAGTACAAGGCAAATTTCATAACAAGTTTAAATCTCAAATTTTAGGAGCAAAAAAAAACCCCAATTATTGGGCCTCAGGCATTTCAGTTGTAGCTCATATGAAAAATCCAAAAATTCCAGCCATTCATTTTAACACTAGGTTTGTAGTAACTTCAAAAAATTGGTTTGGTGGAGGAATGGACTCGACTCCATGCATTAAAGACCATAAAGAAGAAAAAATTTTTCATAACAAAATTAA
>CAJQRW010000049.1 GCA_905612415.1 uncultured Pelagibacteraceae bacterium | reverse complement strand
TAAAGATCTTTTTTGCACACAAGGAGTGAAAACTACAGCAGGTAGCAAAATGTTAGAAAATTTTGTTCCCAATTATGAATCAACTATAACAAATAATTTATGGAATGAAGGTGCATTTTTATTGGGAAAATTAAACTGCGATGAATATGCAATGGGTTCTTCCAATGAAACAAGTTTTTTTGGAAATGTAATGAATCCAGTTGCGGAAAATACTGTTCCTGGTGGTTCTTCAGGTGGATCTGCAAGCGCTTTAGCTGCTGATCTAACACCAGCAACAATTGGAACAGATACAGGTGGATCTATAAGACAACCAGCTTCATTTACAGGAACAGTTGGCTTGAAACCTACTTACGGATTATGCTCTAGATGGGGAATTGTTGCTTTTGCATCTTCACTTGATCAAGCTGGACCTATGACTAAAACAGTTGAGGATTGTGCGTTAATGTTAGAAGCAATGGTAGGATTTGATAAAAAGGATTCTACATCGATTAATAAAAAAAAAGAAAATTACTCAAAAAACTTAACTGATAATATAAAAGGGTTAAAAATTGGGATACCTAAAGAATATAGAATTGATGGAATGCCCAAAGCAATAGATGACCTCTGGGAAAATGGAAAAAAATTTTTAAAAGATTCGGGAGCTGAAATTGTTGACATTAGCCTGCCAAACACAAGATATGCTTTACCAACTTATTATATAGTTGCACCTGCTGAAGCTTCATCAAATTTAGCCAGGTATGACGGTGTAAAATATGGCTTTAGATCTACCAAAGGTAATAATTTAATTGAAATGTATGAAAATACAAGATCAGAAGGTTTTGGTGATGAGGTTAAAAGAAGAATTTTAATTGGAACATACGTTTTATCATCTGGTTATTATGATGCTTATTATCTTAAAGCTCAAAAAGTTAGACAGATGATTAAAAATGATTTTGATAAATCATTTCAAAAAGTTGATGCTATTCTTACACCATCAACTCCAAGCTCCGCTTTTAAAATAGGTGAAAAAAAAGATGATCCAATATCTATGTATTTAAATGACATCTTTACTGTTCCAGTTAATTTAGCTGGCATCCCTGCTATTTCTATACCTGCTGGAGCTGATAACAACAATTATCCACTAGGGCTTCAATTAATAGCCAAGCCTTTAGATGAGCAAAAACTTTTAAATATTGCTTATGCTGTCGAGAAAAAAACTGATTTTAAACAATCTCTTAATAGATGGTGGGAAAAATAATGCTTAAGGAAAATGGAAAATATCTTGTAGAAGGCAAAAAAGGAAAGTGGGAAGTTGTTATAGGTCTTGAAGTTCATGCTCAAGTAACATCTAAATCTAAACTTTTTTCAGGTTCTTCTACAAAATTTGGAGCCGAACCTAACACACAGGTAAGCCTTGTGGATTCTGCTTTTCCAGGAATGTTACCAGTTATAAATGAATATTGTGTTCAACAAGCTATTAAAACAGGATTAGGTTTAAATGCTAAGATTAATCTTTATTCTGTATTCGATAGAAAAAATTATTTTTATGCAGATCTTCCTCAAGGGTATCAAATTTCACAATACAAAAACCCTATAGTAGGCGAAGGAGAAATTACATTGGATCTACCTAATGGAAGCAAAAAAATTCGGATTGAAAGACTTCATTTGGAGCAAGATGCTGGTAAAAGCATACATGATTTAGACCCGAGCAATACATTTGTTGATTTGAATAGATCTGGAGTTGCTCTTATGGAAATAGTAAGTAAGCCAGACTTGAGATCTCCAGATGAAGTTAACGCCTATGTAAAAAAACTAAGGTCAATTATGAGATATCTTGGTACATGTGATGGAAATATGCAAGAAGGCTCTCTTAGAGCTGACGTTAATGTTTCCGTTAGAAAAGAAGACGATCTAAATCTAGGAACTAGATGTGAAATTAAGAATGTTAACTCAATAAAATTTATGCAAATGGCTATTGCTTATGAAGCTCAGAGACAAGTAGAATTATTAGAGTCTGGAAAAAAAATCAATCAAGAAACCAGATTATTTGATACAAAAAAGAATGAAACTAGATCAATGAGATCAAAAGAAGATGCTCATGATTATAGGTATTTTCCAGATCCAGATTTACTACCTTTGAACCTAGACCAAAAATTAATAGAAAAAATTAAAAAAAATTTACCCGAACTACCGGATCAAAAGAAAAAAAGATTTATTAAAGAATATTCATTAACTTCCTATGAAGCTAATATTTTAGTATCTGAAAAAGAAATATCAGATTATTTTGAAGAAGTTGTAAAAAATTCAGATAAAAAATTAGCAAAAAATTGGATCATGGGTGAGCTTTTTGCATCTTTAAACGAAAA
>CAJQRW010000048.1 GCA_905612415.1 uncultured Pelagibacteraceae bacterium | reverse complement strand
ATTTTTTTTTTTTGATTTAAAAATATATCCGGACTTACAATTTGCAAACCTGTGTATATATATTTTAAAGACTCTACTTCTTTTTTAGTAATTAGATTGTTATGCAAATTAAAATCTCCCTTAAGATCTCTATCAAAACTTTTTTCTTTATTTACTAAGAGTAGTAGACATTTATTTTTTTTATTTTCATAAAAAAATTTATCCATTTCCTTTAAAATATTTAAATAATTTAAATTCCAAACCGTGTCTGGATTTATAATTATAAAAGGCTCTCCTGAAAAATATTTAATTGTATTTAAAACACCTCCTCCAGTGTCTAAGATTTTTTCTTCCTCTTTAACAATATTTATACTTAAATTAAATTTACTATTATTAATATAATCAATTATTTTCTCACTAAGATAATGTACATTAATAAAAACTTTTTTAACGCCATGCTTCTCGAGAAACTTTAGTGTATTTGATAACAATGTTTCTTTTCCAATTTTTAATAAAGGTTTTGGATAGTCTTTTGTTAAGGGATAAAGGCGTTTACCAAATCCAGCCGCAAGAATCATTGCTTCTTTAATCATATTTTTTAATACTAATATTAAAAGTGAATTGGTCTTTTATCAACACTTAGTGCCGCTTCTTTAACTGCTTCACTATGAGTGGGGTGAGCATGACATGTTCTGGCTATATCTTCTGAACTTGCTCCAAATTCCATTGCTATAGCTAATTCTGCTATTAAAGTTCCTGCAACAGAACTAATTATTGAAACGCCTAAAACTTTATCTGTTTTTTGCTCTGCTATTATTTTAACAAAACCATCAGTTTCAGAATTTACTTTTGCTCTTGAGTTTGCAAGAAATGGAAATTTGCCTATTTTATATTTGATATTTTCATTTTTTAATTGTTCTTCAGTTTTACCTACAACAGCAACTTCTGGATAAGTATAAACAACTGCTGGTATTACTTCATAGTTAACATGGCCTGCTTGTCCAGCAATTATTTCTGCGACTGCAATGCCTTCATCTTCAGCTTTATGAGCTAACATTGGTCCCTTATCAATAACATCTCCGATTGCATAAATATTTTTAATTGAAGTTTCAAATTTTTTGTTTACCCTGATTCTTTTCTGCTTATCTAATTTTAGTCCTAGCTTTTCTATATCCTCAGAAATATTTGGTTTTCTTCCAACTGATACTAAAACGTTATCACATTCGATTCTTTCTCTTTTTTGTGTAATATTGCTAGTAAAGTCTACAAAAGCTTTATTTTTTAAAATCTTAATTTCTGTTACTTTTGAATTTAATTTAAAATTAATTCCCTGTTTATTTAAAATTTTTAAAAACTCCGTTGAAACATCATTATCCATACCTGGAAGAATATGATCTAAATATTCTACTACAGTTACATTTGAACCTAATCTTTTCCAAACACTTGAAAGCTCTAAACCAATATAGCCACCACCAATAACAATTAATTTTTTTGGTACTTTTTTGAATGACAATGCCCCTGTTGAAGAAACAATAATATTTTCATCTATTTTGACTCCAGGTAAAGATGTGGGTTGGGATCCTGTCGCTATGACGATAGTTTTAGCTTTATAGCTCTCCTTTTTTTTAGACTCACTAGTTACGGTCACTATATTCCCAGTTGAAATTGATCCCCTTCCTTTTAAATGTGTAACTTTGTTTTTTTTAAACAAAAACTCTATACCTTTAGTAAGAGTTTTTATTGAACTATTTTTATTAGCCATCATTTTAGATAAATTAAGATTTATTTTTGAAAATTCGATACCTAAATTATCAAATTCCTTTTGTGCCTTATGGTATAGCTCAGATGAATGAAGTAAGCTTTTTGAAGGAATACATCCTTTGTTTAAGCAAACTCCACCAAGTGTACTATTCATTTCTACACAAGCTGTTTTCAAGCCTAATTGCGCTGATCTTATGGCGCAAACATATCCTCCAGGGCCTGATCCGATTATAATTACATCAAAATTATTATTCATTTTTTAGAGATCTAGAAATAATCTACGAGGTTCTTCAAGGCAATCTTTGATAGTTTTTAAAAACGAAACAGCTTCTTTACCATCAATTATTCTGTGGTCATATGATAATGCTAAATACATAATTGGTCTCGAAACAATACTGCCATCTTTTACAACAGGTCTAGAAACAATATTATGCATACCTAAAATGCCTGTTTGAGGAGGATTTAAAATAGGAGTAGAAAGCATTGACCCATAAATTCCTCCATTGCTAATTGTAAAAGTTCCTCCCTGTAAATCGTCAATTGTAATTTTTCCTTTTTTAGCTTTTTCTGAAAGTAAAAAAATATTATTTTCTATGTCTGCAAAAGATAATTCATCTGCTTTTTTAAGAACCGGCACAACTAATCCTCTGTCGGTCCCTATTGCTATAGATATATTATAATAATTTTTATAAATGATATGCTCATCTTCTATCGCAGCATTTATTGAAGGAAAATTTTTTAATGCAACAACTGATGCTTTAACAAAAAAAGACATGAAACCTAGTTTTATAGAATATTTTTTTTGAAAGTCTTCTTGATAATCTTTTTTCATTTCCATGATGCTATTCATATCAACTTCATTAAAAGTGGTTAACATAGCAGCGCTATTCTGTGCTTCTTTTAATCTTTTTGCTATGGTTAATCTTAATCTAGTCATTTTCACACGCTCTTCTTCACCATGTGAAATTTTTCTCTTTGATTTCCCGGGAATGTTACCCATTAAATTAATTAGGTCACCCTTCACGATTCTTCCTGCTTTTCCAGTTCCCTTAATGCTTGTTATATCAAATTTTTTTTCTTCAACTATTTTTCTAACAGAAGGTGATAAATGCTTTCTACTTTTGGGTGGCACATATTCTTTTTCAACATCTATTTCATCTTGGTCGGAAGTGTTTTCTTCATCTTCATCTTGGTCGGAAGTGTTTTCTTCATCTTCATCTTGGTCGGAAGTGTTTTCTTCATCTTCATCTTGGTCGGAAGTGTTTTCTTCATCTTCATCTTGGTCGGAAGTGTTTTCTTCATCCTTTTCAAATATTGATTCGTCTTCAATTAGATCGCTTAGCACTAGAGCTTCTTCGGAATCTTTATCTTCAGTTTCCTCAGCTAAAGTTAAAGAAGGTTGAATTTTTAATAATTTATTTTTTTTCTTTTTTGATAATTTTTTATCAACAATATTTTTGTTGTTAGTCTCAGGAGGTGTAGTAGATTGCTCTTCCGTTTCCTTGATAATAATATTTTCAGAATTTTTCTCATTTACTAAACCCAACAACGCACCAACTTCTACTGTATCTCCTTCTTTAACCTTAATTGAAGAAAGAATTCCACTTAATGGTGAAGGAACTTCAACGCTAACCTTGTCAGTTTCTAACTCTACTAATGGTTCGTCTGAATCAACTGTTTCTCCAACCTGTTTAAGCCATTTGGAAACAGTTGCTTCCGTTATTGATTCACCTAAAGATGGTACTAAAATTTGATTTGACATAACTAACTAAGTACCTTGTCTATTATTTCTTTTTGCTGCGCAAGATGTTTTTTTAAGTATCCAGTTGCAGGTGATGCTGCGGCCTTTCTGCCTATATAACTAACTTTCTTACTCTTAGAACCTATATATTCTAATGCCCATTCAATATAATTTTTTGCAGTGCTCCATGCTCCCATATTTTTGGGCTCTTCTTGGCACCAAATAAATTTAGAGTTATTTTTAAATCTTTTTAATTCACGAGCAAGAGTTTTGACTGGAAATGGGTACAATTGCTCAATTCTTAGGATATAAACACTATCGTTTTTTACTTTTTCCCTAGCTTCTAATAAATCAAAATAAATTTTTCCAGAACACATTACTACTTTTTTAATTTTTTTATCTTTTTGAAGTTTTATTAAATTATAGCCCTTTGTATCAGCAAGATCAGTAAGAACTCTATGGAAAGAATTATTTTTACTAAAATCTTTTATATTTGAAATACATTTTTTATTTCTTAAAAGAGATTTCGGAGTCATAATGACTAATGGTTTTCTAAAACCTCGATGTATTTGTCTCCGCAAAGCATGGAAATAATTTGCTGGTGTCGTGCAATTTACAACTTGAATATTTTCTTGGGCACATAATTGCAAAAATCTTTCTAATCTTGCAGAAGAATGCTCAGGTCCTTGACCTTCATAACCGTGTGGTAATAGCATTACTAAGCCACTTGCTCTTGACCATTTTCTTTCTCCTGGAACAATAAATTGATCTATTACAACTTGAGCTCCATTAGCAAAATCACCAAATTGAGCCTCCCAAATTACTAATGTTGTTGGTTCTGATAAAGCATACCCATGTTCAAAACCAAGAACGGCTAGTTCGGAAAGCAAGCTATCAATCACCTCATACCTTTTTTGTTTTTTGGATATATTATTTAATGGCGTATAATATCTACTGTCATTCTGATCTCTTAATACTGAATGTCTTTGACTAAAAGTACCTCTACCAGAATCTTGCCCTGAAAGCCTTACCGGATAACCCTCATCTAATAATGTCGCAAATGCTAATTGCTCAGCTGTCGCCCAGTCAAACCCTTTTCCTGCATTGAACATTTGTTTTTTTTTTTCAAATATTTTTACAATTGTTGGATGTGTATTAAAATTTTTGGGAACAGAAGTAAGTTTTTCCCCAATTTTTTTTATTTTATCTATAGATACTCCTGTAACTCCTCTTTTATCTTTACCTTTTTCAGGTTTAAATCTTGACCAAACACCTTCATACCATTCTAGTTTTGGCTTATACTCTTTTGCAGTTTCAAACTGTTCATTTAATAGATTTTTAAAGTTTAATTTAATATCTATAAATTCTTTTTCAGTAATCACTTTTTCTTTTATTAGTTGTTTTGCATATACGTTTAAAGTTGTTGGGTGTTGTTTAATTTTCTTATAAGTAAGTGGCTGTGTAAAAGATGGTTCATCACCTTCATTGTGTCCAAACCTTCTATAGCAGAACATATCTATTAAAACATCTCGATTAAATTTTTGTCTAAAATCCATAGCAATTCTTGCGCAATGGACCACTGCTTCTGGATCATCTCCATTAACATGCAGAATAGGTGCTTCAACCATTTTTGATAAATCAGAAGGGTACGGTGATGATCTTGCAAATTTTGGACTTGTAGTAAAGCCTATTTGATTATTCACTATAATATGTATAGTTCCCCCAGTATTATGTCCTGGAAGTCCCGACATAGCAAAACATTCAGCTACCACCCCTTGTCCAGCAAAAGCTGCATCACCATGTATTAAAATTGGAATAACTTGTTTTCTTTTTTTATCATTGTGAAAAAATTGTTTAGCTCTGGTCTGCCCTAAAACAACTGGATTAACAGCCTCAAGATGCGATGGATTGTCAGATAAAGAAACATGCACCATATTACTATCAAATTCTCTATTTGATGATGCTCCTAAATGATATTTTACATCTCCAGTTGAATCTGCACTTGAATAATCAAATTCTCCAGCAAACTCATTAAACATTCTCTTATAAGATTTTTGTAGTACATTTGCTAATACATTCAATCTACCTCTGTGCGGCATGCCAATCTTCATTTCTTTAACGCCTAACTGTCCACCTCTTTTAATTAATTGTTCTAAAGCAGG
This sequence comes from uncultured Pelagibacteraceae bacterium, assembly GCA_905612415.1. GTDB lineage: Bacteria > Pseudomonadota > Alphaproteobacteria > Pelagibacterales > Pelagibacteraceae > AG-414-E02. Next base: position 656 of record CAJQRW010000048.1, on the reverse strand, counting down.
AATCAATGATTCTCCTCCGTCTATACCAAACCTTTTGGTTCCTAAAAATTTTATAGCTAAAAATTTTTCAAAACCTTCTGCTTGTATCAATTTTTTTAAAATTGCTTTTTTACCGTTTTCTGTAAAATTTAATTGATACTCATTTTTTTCCATCCTTTCTCTAAGCCAAATTTTTTCAGAAGGATCAGAAATATGCATATACTCAACACCTATAGTTGAACAATAAGTTTTTTTAAGAAATAGTAACATTTCATTTATTGTTGCGTAATCTCGATCTAGATATCCATTTAAATAAATTTTTCGATTATAATCTTCTTTTTTAAATCCATGATTTTTAGGATGTAATTCATTAAGATAATCTCTTTCCATCATTCCAAGCGGATCAAGATTAGCAATAAGATGGCCTCTAATTCTATAAGCTCTTATGAGAGCAATAGCTTTTACTGAATTTTTTTTTTCTTTTTCAAAGTTTTTTTGCAGGAAAAGACTATCATTAACCGAAGCATTTTTATCTGATTCTAATTTTTTTTCCAGTAAATCAATTTTTAAATGATTGTTTTTTTTAGGTGCCCAACTAGGTCCAAGTATTTCTTTTTTTATAATTTCTTGGTCCTCGTCAAGACCATCAAAAAACTTCAACCAGCTTACAGGAATTA
>CAJQRW010000047.1 GCA_905612415.1 uncultured Pelagibacteraceae bacterium | reverse complement strand
TTGATACACCAGCAAATCTCTATATTTAAATGCCGCAGAGCAACTTGCAAGATAAAACTCCCACATTCTACAAAAGTTCTCTGAGTACATTTTTTTTGCTTTTTCTCTGTTTTTTAAAAACCTGTCCAACCAACCAACTAAGGTTTTATCATAGTGATGTATAAGACTTTCCATATCTGATAAAATCAACCCTGTTTTTTCAACTGCATCTACAAGATCGCTTCCACTAGGAACCAGGCCGCCTGGAAAGATATATTTTTGTATAAAAGGTTGAGGTGGTTCTTTGGGTCCTGTAGAACCTATCGTATGTATTAAAGCCAAACCATCTTCGGTCATTAAACTGTTTATTTTTTTAAAAAAAGTTTTGTAAAATTTTCTCCCTACATGTTCCAGCATACCAACAGAAACTATTCTATTAAATTTACCTTTTAGAGCTCTATAGTCAATTAGTTGAAAATGACACTGATTATCTAACTTTAATTCCTTCGCTTTTTTAATACAAAATTCATATTGGTTTTTACTTAAAGTAATTCCTGTAACTTCACATTCGGATTGTTTAGCCATAGCAAAACACAGCGATCCCCAACCAGATCCAATATCTAAAACAGATTCACCAGACCGCAGGTTTAATTTTTTTATTATATGATTAATCTTATTTTGTTGTGCTTCTTCTAAATTCTCATTTGTTGATTTCCAATAAGCACATGAATATTGTCTAGATTTATCTAGAAATAAATCATACAAGTCTTCTCCTAAATCATAATGGTGTTGAACATTTTTTTTTGCCTTCATTGGAAAATTATAATTAGTAAAAAATCTCCAGAGATGTAAAATCTTCTTAACAAAATATCCTGACGTTTTAACTTCAGAACGTCCTAAATTTTTAAATGTTAAATTTAAAAAATCAAGTAACGAACCATTTTCAATTTTTATTTCACCTTTCATGTACGCTTCTGGGAAAGATAGATCAGGATTGATTAACAGCTTCCAATTTAAATTTTTGTTTAAAATTTTTAATGTTAGTGGTTTTTTGAGGTCAGGGTTCCCGCAAATAAACTTTTGACCAGAATGATCAATTAAAACTATTCCACCTTTTTTATAAATTTTTGAAAATAATTTTGCTACTAACATTGTGTTAAGCTACTATTTTGTTATTTGGATAAAAGTTAAGTTTTTTAAGCTCATTAATCAGGTTTTTTTTATCTTTATCATTAAGTAAACTTAATGGAGGTAATACTGCATTAAATTTATCATCTTCTTCTGACATAAAGCTATGCAAGGCAGATATTAAATTGTATTTGTCAAATACAGAACGTACTAAACAAAGTTTTTTATTAAATTCTTGTTCTTTATTATTATTAAAATCATCGTAAACCTTACGCGCTAGGGAGGCAGTTACATTACATACTGCAGAAATAATTCCACTACATCCCAACTTTAAACCTTTAAGTAGTTTGGTTTCTGATCCTGGAAAAATTAAAAAATTTGGTATTTGCAAATTTTCATACAAGTTATAGCTACTATCTTTTACTCCACATATTTGTTCGGGAAAATCTTTAACTAATTTTTCTATTATTTGAAGACTAAATTTATATCCAGACAACTTTTCAAAATTATATAAAATTATTTCACTTTCAGGAACTCGCTGAATTACATTTGCATAGAAAGAGTAAGCTTCTTTATCACCATATTTATAATAAGCTGGTGGCATTAATAAAAAACGATTAATTCCATTTTCTAACGAATGTTGCATCATCTCGACATTTTGATTAAGAGAATTTTCTCCAGTGCCGATTATAAAATCCTCTTTACTTTTGTAATCACTTAATTTTTCAATAAATTTCTTTTTTTCACCTAATGAAATTAGTTGTGACTGTCCAGTGCTGCCAAAAATAGCAACCCCATTACAACCTTCCGAAATAATTTTTTCCGCATGTTTAATCGTAGAATCAATATCTAAAGATAGATCTTTATTAAGAATGGACATTGAGGCCGCATATATACCTGGTTTTATTGCCATATTTTAACCTTTTAACTTATTTATTTAATATAAATTATATAAAATTGAAAAAATGAGTAAAGCTTTAGTAATAATAAAATCCATGGGTATTGGTGATCTAGTAATCTTAATTGCTAATATCCACGCAATAAGCAAGTCAATTAATAAGCCTGTGGTTGTGATGGCTCAAAAAAATACACATGCGTCTGAAATACTAAAATACGACCCTCATATCAAAGAGGTTTTTGATTTAGATAAAAAAGGAATATTAAACATTATAAAAAAAATTAAACCTAAAAATTTCGAACAGTCTTATATTTATAGTGACAGCCTAAGGCTTTATTTAATTTCAAAATTTTCTGGTATTAAAAATAATTTTCAATACAAGCTATTCTCTAAAAAAAGAAAAAATTTTTATAAAACTGCAAAAGAATTTACTGAAAAGGTATTAAATTCAAAAATTGAATCACAACCCAAAATATTCTTAAATATAAAAGAGGTTAACTGTGCTATAGAAAAATTTAATATATCAAATAAAACAAAAAATATAATTTGTGGGATTTCTGCTTCTGGGCCTACTAAGCGATGGAATATTTATAATTATATTAAACTATTTGAACGTATTAGTGAAAAATATCCTTGTAAATTTTTTCTTGCGGGAGGACCTAAAGATCAAATATTAATTGATGAGATATTAAGTTCATCGATTGGAAAGTATTGTATATCTTTTTCTAAAATGACTATTAAAGAAACAATTCCTATAATTGGAGCTAGTGATATTTGTATTTCTAATGATACAGGATTTGCACATATTTCTTCAGCTTTAAATTTAAAATGTTTAATACTATTTATGGATTCACCACCTTTAGCGTACGGCTCCTATAGTAAAAATATTTCAATTATTGTACCTAAAGGTGAAACTATTGAAAGTTGTGGACACAATACTAGAGGTAAAGATAAAATATCTTTTGATGAAGTTTTGAATAAGACTTTAGAATTATTGAATTAAGAAAAATCAGATTTAATTATCAAATTTTTGGCTTCGGTCAACAACTGGCTAATTTTAGTACTGTCTATATCCTTGTTTAAATCCGGGTGAAGTTTAAGCATTAATTTTTTGTAATTAGATTCAACTTTTTCTTTTTTATCACCTCTCTTACAATCTAAAATGGAGTAAGCTTCGTTTAAACTAATGCTACTCGACTCTGGAGAAAAATTTGTACCTGAAGTATAAGAAAACCTACCTTGCTGTCTTAATCTATTTAACAAACGAAAAATCATCAAAGCTTTAAACAAAGACAAACCTGATTTCAATTTTATTAAAGGTAAAATTAGTAAAAATATAGGTGCAGCTAATAGAACTCGTCCAGCAAAAACTAACACAATTCCTAATAATATTGAAAGTATTACAATTAAAAATCTTATTTTTTTTGAAATTTTTTGAGTATTTGCTTTAGCAAATGTGGATAATGCTAAAATAATAATAATAAAAATAATTATACCCAAAAAGATTAAGTTCATATACTAATGTTTTCTCAAATGAATATACCAAAACTAAGAAAAGAAAAAACTATCAAAAAACACCACGGTTATGAATTGGAGGATAACTATGCTTATGTTGATCAACCTCATAATATTATTGAAGTATTGCAAAACCCAGAGAAGCTTCTACCTGAGGTAAAAAAGTATTTGGAGGAAAACAATAAATTAACAGAGGAATACTTTAACGACGCTAAAGTACTGCAAAAAAAGATATTCTCAGAAATAAAATCTAAAATAAAACTCACTGATGAAAGCTTGCAATATAAAGATGATAAATATTTTTATTGGACAAAAACAGTTGAGGAAGGAAATTATGTCAAATACTTAAGAAAAAAAATAGATTCATCGGATGTAGAAACATATTTTGATGGTGATAAAGAAAAAGAATTAAGTGGATCTAAATATTTTGGTTTAGGTCTTATTTCAGTATCTCATAATGATAAATTAATGGCATACTCGGTTGATTTAAAAGGTTCAGAATATTATGATATTTATATAAAAAATCTTTCCACAAATAAACTTATAGAAAAAAAAATTGAAGGAACTTCAGGAAATATTACATGGAGTTTAGATTCTAAAAGTTTTTTTTATATACCTTTAGATAAATATCATAGATCAAAAAAAATTTATAAACACATTCTAGGAAATTCACCAGAAGAGGATCAACTAATATATGAAGAAAAGGATAATTCTTATTCGGTAAGTATATCTCTGTCAGCAGATGAAAAATTTTTTGTTATTAGTTCGTCAGATTCTAATACTATTGAAGAATATTTTTTTTCATCAAGAGAAGAAAAAATTAAACTATTTTTATTTAAAGCCCGTAAAAATGGAATTAAATATTCAATAGATAGTTGGAAAAGCTATTGGTATATCCATACAAATCAAAACGCACTTGATTATCAAGTTTTACGATGCAGTCATAATGATATAAAAAAATTAGAAGTTTTTATTCCTCCTAAAGAAGAGACTATTATCGGAGGACTTGAATTCCTAGATAACTATATTTTAAGATCAGAAAAATCTGATGCTATACCTAAGATATTTGTTAGAAACATCAATACTAATAAAGAAGAAGAATTAGTAATTTCAAAAGAGTCTGTTGGTTCTCCTGGCGCTTCATTAATGCAAAAAAATACAAATACAAAAAAAATTAGAATTTCATGGGACAGCTTGGCTACCCCAGGAAAAATTTATGAATACGATATAGAAACAAGAGAAAAAAAATTAGTAAAAGAAGTAGAGATTCCATCAGGACATAATCCTGATGATTATTTAGTAGAAAGAATAAAAGCAACTGCACATGATGGTAGAAAAATTCCTATTACCTTAGTAAGAAGAAAAGATACTAAGCTTAATGGTAAATCTAAATTGCTTCTTTACGCTTATGGCTGTTATAAACATAGTGTTTCTGTTTCATTTAGTGCTTCAAAATTTTGTTTAGTTGATCGAGGTATTATATTTGGGATCGCGCACGTAAGAGGCGGTGGAGAGCTAGGTGAAAAATGGTACCTAGAAGGAAAACTAATGAATAAAAAAAATACCTTTAAAGATTATGTTTCTTGCGCAAATCATCTTATTAAAAAAAATTACACATACAAAGGGGGTTTGGCATTTTATGGTGGTAGCGCTGGAGGTACAACAGGAGGCAGTGTAATTAATATGAATCCAGAATTGTTTTTTGCAGCTTTGCTCTTGGTGCCTTATGTAGATTGTCTAACTACTGCTTTGAATGATAAGCTTCCATTAACGCCTGGTGAATATGAGGTGTTTGGAAACCCAAAGAAACACAAGAAATATTATGAATATATCAAATCATATTCTCCATATAATAATCTGCGTAAAACTGATTACCCCCCCATGCTAGTGACATCGTCTATTTTTGATAATCGCGTTTTATATTCGGAACCGACTAAATATATTGCAAAATTAAGAGATTTAAAGACTGATAAAAATTTACAATTACTTAAATGCAAATTGGAAGCAGCTGGACATGGGGGTTCTTCAGGTCGTGATAATGCTATCGCTGAACTTGCGGAAGAATATAGTTTCATATTAAAAAATGCTAAAATAGAAGAATAATCTCTGCAAGTATTTAGAAACATCCCTTGCTAGAAAATCCTACTACTATTTTATTTTTATTAATATCAAATTTTCTCTCACAAGTAATTTTATACTTTTTGCTTCTATAAATAAAAAATTTAGATCCATTATTTTGGTTAACAATTTCATCTGGTTGACCCATAACAATTTTTAGTTCTGCCAATGGTTTTTGAAGAAACGCACTTAATTTTTTATTTTCTTTTGTGACGATCTCTTGTGATTTATTTTCTATAGTTTGGCATCCGCTTAAAAATAAAACCATTAAAGTAATATAAAGCATTTTCATAGTTACAACTTAATTTAGAATAACACATTTTTTAATAACTAATATAAACTCTCTGGTTGTATCTTATTAATATTATTAACATTTTAGAAGAGTAATTTTGGTGTGACTTCTATTGAAACATTTATTAAGATCACTTCTTTACTTTAACTTTGGGAGAAAATATATGATGGATAAATATTTTAACTACCGAAAACACAAAACTGATTTTAAAACAGAAGTAATAGCTGGTGTGTCAACATTTTTGACAATGGCTTATATTATGTTCTTAAATCCGGTCATACTTGCTGATGGTGGGTTTGATTTTGGTGGTGTTTTCACAGCTACTGCCTTGGCTAGTGCCTTGGCTTGTTTCATTGCTGCATTTTATGCCAGAACATGGCCTGTAGGTCTTGCACCAGGAATGGGGATTAATGCTTTTATAGCTTACGGAGTTTGTTTGGGTATGAAATATACTCCAGCTGAAGCTCTTGGAGCTGTTCTTGTTGCGGGTGTTGTGTTCTTAATAATTTCACTAACTCCAATTAGAGCTTGGCTAATCAACTCAATTCCAAAAAGTTTAAAACTTGGGATAGGAGCTGGTATCGGCTTATTCTTAGCTATCATTGGTTTCCAATTAATGGGTCTTACTTCTGATAATCCGGTTGTTTTAGTACAGCTTGGTGACCTTTCTAATCCATTACTTCTTTTGGGTGCAGGTGCATTTATATCTATGATCGTAATGGAAAAAATGAAAATTAAAGGAAATATAATTATTGGAATTGTTGCCTTTAGTATCATTGCTTGGGTTTTTGGTTTCGCTAAGTTTAATGGCGTTGCTTCTATGCCACCTCCAATGACTCACTTATTTGCATTTGATTTAGGTGCTGCACTTTCAGCTTCAATGGTAACGGTAATATTTACCCTGTTTTTCATTGACTTCTTTGACACCGCGGGAACACTAACAAGTGTTGCTAATGTTTCAGGAAAAATTAGAAGTAATGGTGAGATTGAAGATGTAGATAAAATGATGTTGTCGGACAGTGTATCAACTGTTGCTGGTGCCGTAATGGGTACTACTACAGTTACTACATATGTAGAATCTGCTGCTGGTGTTAAAGCTGGTGGAAGAACAGGAATGACATCACTTGTAATAGGACTATTATTCTTGTTAATGCTATTCTTTGCACCATTAGCAACAAGTTTACCAAAAGAGATAGATGCTGCTGCACTTATATATATATCAACTTTATTTGTTCGTAATATTAAGGACATTGAATGGGACGATATCGGTGAAGCTGGTCCTGCTGTCCTTGCTATGATCGCAATGCCATTTACTTATTCTATTTCAAATGGAATAGCTTTAGCGTTTGTTTCTTATGCTGCTATTAAAATTTGCACAGGGAAAACAGATGTTAATCCAGCTATTTGGGTAATTGCTATATTAAGTCTTATAAGCTTTTACGTAGCTTAATAAATTAATTATTAAAACATAAAAGGGCCAGATCTTTCTGGCCCTTTTTTTATTTGTTATGTTTTTTTTTGATATCTTCAATTGTAATTTCCTCGTAATGCTCAAATGGTTGAACTATCCAAGGATTATCGGTTAAACGTACCGCACAATAATCAGGTTCAAAGGTTGATTTTTTTTTTTTCCATAGCGTGGCTGTTTTTATATCTTCAATTTTACCTTTTATAGGTTTGTAGTTTTCTAGCCAGCCAATGCTTTTGTTAAGAGTAATTCCTGTATCCGACAGATCATCACACAAAAGTATTCTTCCAGCGACATTTGTAATTGAACTCATCTCACGAGAAAAAACTATGTCTCCTTGGTCGTCTTCAACCCCTTTACCCGAGTAAGATTCAACTGCAAGATATGCACATTTTAATTTAAACAGTCTGCTTAAAACATCAATCATTGGGGCTGCGCCACGCATAATACCGACTAACAATGTTGGCTGATATTTGCTTTCTTCAATACTTATTGCCAACTTTTCAACGATATTATTATATTCTTCCCAAGAAACAATTAATTTTTCTGACATATTAATTCTGCTATAATAGTCAAAAAAACAATATTTAAAAAGGAGAAAATTTATGACTAAAGGATATTGGCTTGCAACTTATAAAAAAATTGAAAGTAAAGATAATCTTGGAAATTACGCAGCAAAAGCAACTGTAGCGATAAAAAATTATGGTGGAAACCCACTAGTTAGAGGAGGTAAATATAAATGTCTTGAGGGAAATGATTTTCCAAGAACTGTAATTTGGGAATTTCCCAATTATGATTCAGCGGAAAAATGTTATAACTCCAAGGAATATCAAGAAGCCTGGAGCTTAGCAAAAAGTTCGACAGACAGAAATCTACAAATTGTTGAAGGAGTTTAATTGTTTTCTTTTTTATTCTTACAATTAAAATAATATCTAATAAATCCAAAAACAATTGCTAGAAAAGCTAAAATCAACCAGTTGTACTTATTTATCCATACAAAAGAAGCGTGTCCACTTAACATTGTAAAAAGAACTAATAAAGTCATAACATTATTATGCACACTACGTGTTTTAGCTTGAATAGATAAATTTAAGTCAAGTTTTGTTTTATTTAAAGCTGAAGAAGTAATGTTTTTTCCATTAGGTATAATTACGAAAAAAACATTAAAAAACATTATACAACCTAAAATAATACCTACTGATAAAAATGCAAAACGCGCTCCATAAACTTTTGTTAAACCAAATGAAATTATTGTTCCTATAATTAATAATATAATTGGAAAAATTATTTTGTAGTTTATTAATTTAGACTTGCAAGTAAGATCGTAAACTAACCAGGACCCTATTATAGAAAAAATTGAAATGCCTATTCCCATTAAAGGGGTAATATTTTCATTAATTCTACTATCCACCACTAAAATTTTTGCATTTGCATAATAAATAATGATTAATAATAAAATTCCTGTAATAAAAGTTAAATAGCTTTGCCACTTAAATATAATTAAATTTTTAGGAACTTCCCTGGGAGCGCCATGAAACCGTGTAAGTTTATAATAGTAGCCACTATGTTGAAGAATTCCTTCAGATTCTACTTCTTTATTTTCTACATTTTTTTTTAATTTATTATCAAGATAATTAAATAAAAAAGAATTACCAATCCAAGTTATTGCGAAGAAAACATGTCCCCATCTTAACAGGAATGTTAGCCACTTGAGTATTAGAGGTGATAGTTCCATTTTAATATTTTACTTTATCTTCTTTTTTGTCCCACATCTCAAATGCTTTCAAAGCTTCATCTCTCATGATTTGATGCATAGGGATTTTCCGATCTTTTATATTCTTATTAAGCTCTTCATAAATCATCGCGTCAGAAAAATCAATTTTTTGCGCATCACTTCTTGTATTAGCGTAATAAATTTTATTTATTCGAGCCCAATAAATAGCAGATAAACACATTGGGCATGGTTCACAAGTTGTATACAAATCATAACCCTCTAAATTAAATTTATCTAACTCTTTACAGGCGATACGAATTGCTACAATTTCTGCATGCGAAGTAGGGTCGTTATTGGCAGTTACTTTATTAAAGCCTTCAGAAATAATTTTGTTGTCATTAACTATTACCGCACCAAAGGGACCAGTTCCTTTATGAACACTTTTAATTGAAAGCTCTATTGCCCGCTTCATAAATTTATTACTCATATTTTCCTTTTTAACTTATTTATACTCATTAAAATTCTTTCAGGTGTTGCGGGAGCATTAAGTTCAGGAGTAAAATTATAGTTTGCTATAGATGCTATAGCATTTTTAATTGCAAAAAAAACAGACATAGCGTTCATTAATGGAGGTTCTCCTGTAGTTTTTGATTTATTTATTACGTTTTCAATATTTTTTCCCTTTTTAAATATTTCAACATTAAATTTTTCTGGCATATCGCTTACAGCTGGAATTTTATAGGTTGAAGGTGAATGAGTGGTGAGTTGACCATTAAGTTTCCATTTAACTTCTTCCATAGTTAACCACCCCGCTCCTTGAACAAAACCACCTTCTATCTGACCCAACTCAATTGCTGGGTTAATAGCTTTACCGGCGTCGTGAAGTATGTCAGCTTGTGCTATTTTATTTTCTCCAGTTAATGTGTCAATCATTACTTCACTAACAGCAGCACCATAAGCAAAATATAAAAAAGGTCTCCCTGTAAAATTTTTTTTATCAAAATGTATTTTTGGCGTGGCATAAAAACCTGATGATGATAGTGAAACTCTATTTAAATAAGCCTCTTTAATAAGTGAATTAAATTTAAAAGTTTTTCCTTTAAATTTAACTATTTCATTTTTATATATAGCTTCACTATCTTTAATTTTGTACTTGCGTTTTACATACTCTGCTAAATTTATTTTAATTTTAGAAATTGCATTTAGGGCTGCGGCACCATTAAGATCTGTAGTGCTTGAAGCTGCGCTGGCACTAGTATTAGGAACTTTATCAGTACGAGTAGCTGAAACTTTAATTTTGCTAAAGGGTAATCCTAACTCATTTGCAACTAGTTGTGCAATTTTAGTATAAGTGCCTTGTCCCATTTCGATTGCACCAGTATTAACGTTAACACTGCCATCATCACAATAAATATGTACTAAAGCTCCCGCTTGATTTAGGTGCCAAGTAGTAAAGCTTATTCCAAATTTTACCGGAGTTATAGCAATACCTTTTTTAATATACTTATTTTTTTGATTAAATTTTTTTATACCCAATTTCCTGCTTTTGTAGTTTGAAGATTTTAAAATTTTGTCAAAAATTTCCTGAATAACATTATCTTCAACCTTCATATTATAATGAGTTATATTTTTTTTCTTCTTTTGATAGAAATTTCTTCGTCTTATTTCTGCAGGATCTTTTTTAAGAGAATTAGCAATATTATCTATAATATTTTCAATTGCCATCATGCCTTGATTCCCTCCAAAACCTCGAAAAGCAGTATTGGAAGCAGTATTAGTTTTGCATAGATAATTTTCTACTATTATGTTTTCAAGATAGTATGCATTATCAATATGGAGCAATGCTCTTTCATTAATAGCTCCTGACAAATCTGGAGACGACCCACATCTAGATGCAAGTTTTAATTTTAAACCTTTAATTACACCAAGCTCATCAAAACCAACTGTATATTCCGAATAAAAATCATGTCTTTTTCCTGTTATGATTATATCATCATCACGGTCCATTTTAAGTTTGACTGGCTGTTTTGTTTTTTTTGCAAGCAAAGTGCAAATTGCAGCAAATATAAAAGATTGTGTTTCTTTTCCTCCAAAACCGCCACCAATTCTTCTAGTTTCAACAGTAATTGTATTATTTTTTTGATTAAGCATTTTTGCAATAATTTGTTGTGTCTCACTAGGATGCTGTGTAGATGAAAAAACTTTAAAATCATTGTCTTCTTGAGGGATAACAAAAGCTGTTTGGCCTTCAAGCGCAAAGTGTTCTTGGCTTCCAGTAGTAAAATTTCCTTGTAATTGATGCGCTGAGTTATTTATGGCTTTAAATGCTTCACCTTTTTTTATTATTTTTTCTTTTAAAACAAAGGATTTTTTCTTTAATGCTGCTTCGATAGTAGTAATTGGTTTAAGGCTTTTGTAACTTATTTTTACTTTTAAAACTGCCTTTCTAGCTAACTCGGTTGTTTTTGCTGCAACTGCAAATAGTGGTTGTCCATAATATTCTGCTTTTTTTGGAAAAATTGGATCTCCATCATATACTGGACCAACATCATTTCTTCCCTTAATGTCTTTTGAGGTTACTACTGCAATTACCCCTTCACTTTTAATAACTTCATTAAGATTAATTTTTTTTATTATTGCGTGGGCTTTTTTACTCCATCCTATTGCTCCATGTAAAGTTCCAGCTGGTTCAGAAATATCATCAATATAAAAAGCTTTTCCACTTACATGTTTTATCCCACTCTCATGGGGTCTTTTTTCATTAATCAAATTTTCTTTTTTCATTTATACGTATATACTTATTGTTTTCTTTTCCTTTATTTCAACACAACACTTTTCAAGCAAGTTTTTTGCCACTTCCATTCTGTATAATCCGCTAGCACGCATATCACTAATAGGTTTAAAATCTTTTTCTAATGCTTCTTTAGCCTTGTTTACAATGTCTTCATTTATTGAAGATTTTAAAAGTACTTTTTCACAAAAAATTGCTCTTTTAGGTGTTTCTGCCATTCCCCCATAAGCAATCCTTACACTTTCAATTTTATTGTTTATTATTTCCAAATTAAATGCTGCACAAATAGACGAAATATCATCATCAAATCTTTTGGAAACTTTGTATGCCTTAAAAGTATTTTTTTCAAATAAAGGTATCCTAATTGAATGAATAAATTGACCTTTGTTTATTTTTGTTTTTCTATAATTAATAAAAAAACTATCAAGAAATAACACTTTAGTTTTTTTTGCATCTTGTAAAATAACTTGAGCATTTAATGACAATAATAAAGGTAAGCAATCACCAATTGGTGATGCGGTGGCTATATTTCCAGCTACTGTTCCAACATTTCGAATTTGAGGAGAACCGTAACGTTTAAGAATTTTTGTAAAATCTGGATAGTATTTTTGTATATAATGTTCAAGATCAACTAAAGGAGTTGATGCTCCTATTTCAATATATTTGTTATTATTTTTTATATAATTCAATTCACTAATTGAATTCATATACACTATTGAATTAATGTCTTTTCTTTCTTTGGTAATATTTAAAGATAAATCTGTTCCTCCACTTAAAAAATTAGTATTAATATTTTTTTTAATTATCTTTTTTAATTCCTGGACATATCTAGGAGCAAAATATTTTTTTTCATTCTTGTATATTTCTATACTTTTGTTATCTATTTTTTTTAATAATTTAATTATATTTTTAAGATTTTTGCTGAAATGATCAATTTTATTTTGATTTTGTAAACTTTTTGCAGCTTTAATTATAGGTTTATAACCAGTACATCGACATAAATTGCCAGCTATTGAATCTTTAATTATATCATCTTTAAAATTAGAATATTTTTTAAACATAGAAAATAGTGCCATAACAAAACCTGGTGTGCAAAAACCACATTGGCTTCCATGACATTTTACCATGGCTTCTTGTACGGGATGTAATCCTCCATCTTTCGAAATTAAGTCTTCAATAAGTATAAGTTGCTTTCCTTCAAGAGTTGGTAGTAATGTTATGCAAGAATTTATAGCTTTATAATTTATATCATTATTTTTTAGTTCACCCAACACAACGGTACATGCTCCACAGCCTCCTTCAGCGCACCCTTCTTTGGTCCCAGTTTTTTTTAACTTAGTTCTTATATAATTAAGTAAAGTTTCATTAGGATCTGGATTTTTAATTTCTACAATGCGATCTCTATGAATAAAGCTGATAAAATTAGAAGTCATTAACTTCCTCGATATGTGGAATAGCTCCAAGGAGAAACTAATAACGGAACATGATATTTTTCTTTTGGATTTGAAATCCCAAATTTAATCGAAACTTCATTAAGAAAATTTGGTTTTCCTAATTCTTCTAGCTTTTTAAAATACTCACCAACATAGAAAACTAATTCATAATTTCCTGTTTTGATTGGTTCAATTAAAACTTCATCTGGTCTACCGTCATTGTTTAAAATAACAGACTTAATTTTTTCTCTTTTTTCAGAAATAAAATAAACATCAACTTTCATACCTTTTGCAGGTTTTCCAGAATATGTATCCAAAGCATGTGTTGTTAATTTACTCATAAAATATTATTACTATAATATACATATTAACTAAATAAATGTTCAATAAAATAGAGAAACTATCTGAAACTGAATTTATCGAAGTTTTTGGCAATATTTTTGAAAATGCTAGCTGGATCTCAAAAAAACTTTATACACAAAAGCCTTTTAAAAATTTTCAAGATTTGTCTCAAAAAATGATTGCAATATTTAAAAATTCTAATAATCAAGACAAATTAAATATTCTTAATGCTCATCCTGATCTTGCCGATAAAACAAAAATCAGCTCATTAACTCCAGACTCAACTAAAGAACAAAACAGTGTAGGACTAGATCGATGTACAGAGGAAGAATTTAATCAGTTCAAAGTTTTAAATTCTAAGTATAAAGATAAATTTGGATTCCCATTTATTCTTGCCATAAAGGGGAAACAAAAGTCAGAAATATTACTTAATTTTAAAAAAAGAGTTTTATCTAATAAAAATACTGAATTTAATGAAGGGGTTGTTCAAGTAGTACAAATAGCTAATTTTCGTCTTACGGAGTTAGGAAATAAATTTTTTTAATACGAAACTTCAACAGGATCTATGGACCTCCACATATACCAAGTTAAGACAGTTCTATAACCTAAGTGAAGATTAGAAATTTTCTTTAAAAATCTTTTGCTTGGTGGGTATGCTGTTTTATAATTTATTGATATGGCCCTTAATAATCCTATATCTGCTGTAGGATATATATCTACTCTATTTAAATTAAACATTAAAAACATTTGTGCACTCCATATCCCTAAACCTTTTAGTTGCGTTATATAATCTATTGCATCTACATCTTCCATTCTTTGAAGTTTTTTAATATCAAAAGATTTATTTTTAAAATTTTTTGCAATATTTTTTAAATAGGAAACTTTTTGACGAGATAATCCTGCACTTTTAAGTGTTTGAGATGATAATGTTAATATAGTTTTTGGATTTATGTTTTTTTTACATTTTTGTTCAAATTTTAACCAAATTGAATCAGCAGCTTTAACAGATATTTGCTGTCCAACAATTGTTCTACATAATGATAGGAAAGGCTTATCTTTTGTTGTTAAAAAACCTTTTTTATATTTTTTGATTATTTTTCTTAATACTGGATCTCTAGCAGATAGTATTTTTTTTGCTTTATGCCAGTATGGAGGAGGTTTTTTCATTGCTGCCTGGGAAGTGTGATAGGTTTTTTTAATTGGTGTTCTCTAATAAATATTATAGCAGAAGAAACAACAATTAAGCCTGCTCCCGATAAAGTATAGGTAGTGGGACTTTCATTAAAAAAATAAAATCCAAAAATAATAGCAAAAACTAATGATAAATATTTTAAAGGTGTTGTTAAAGAAACTTCAGCTAATTTATAACTTTGGGTTAACAGAAGGTTAGCTATACTTCCAAAAAGTCCTATTAGAATTAATAAACTTAACTCATAAAATGTTGGCAAAACCCATCCTCCAAACGGCAAAGTTAAAAGACCCATAGCTCCAGAACAAATTGAAAAGTAAAAAGCAATCAAATAAATAGGTTCATTTACTAATGTCAATTTTCTAATAAAAATAGAAACACTCGCAAAACCTAAAGTAAATATTATTGGGTAAATATAATAAAAATTTAAATTATCAAATCCAGGTTTAGAAATTACAAGAACACCAACAAACCCTAATCCGACTGCTATCCAGCGTTTAGCTTTTATTTTTTCTCCTAAAAAAAGGATAGAAAATATAACTACCCATATTGGTCCCGAAAATGCCATTGACGTTACCTCCGCCAACCCTAGGTTTCTAATTCCAACAAAAATAGCATACATAGCAATAGACCCCCAAAAACTTCTATGAAAGTGAAGCCTTATATGTTTTGTCTTATAAAAATCTTTAAAACGATTTTTAGGTATTAAGAAAAATATTGGGATTAAACCAAACAGAGCTCTACTAAACATTACTTGACCCACCGCAAAATCAGTAGCAGTTATTTTGATCAGACAGTCCATAAATGAGAAAAATAAAACACTTAATATCATGCAAAGGGCGCCAAGATGGTTTTGGTTTTTGATCATTTTGATAAATTAATTTATATTTACCACTAAATTAAAAAAAATTATGCAAATATTTATAGGTGGAATTGGCTGCTTTTGGGATGAAACAGAATATCAAGGTGTTCCTGGTATTCTTTCTACAGAATGTGGGTATTGTGGAGGAAAAAATTCAACAGTGAGTTATGAGCAAGTTTGTGGTGGAGATACTGAACACATAGAAGTTGTTAAAGTTGTATTTAATCCTAAAGTAATTTCTTATGAAAATGTAACTAGATTATTCTTTAAGATCCATGATCCAACTACTCTTAACCGCCAAGGTCCAAATGTTGGACAGCAGTATCGATCAGAAATTTTTTATCAAACTGAAGAAGAAGAAAAATCTGCTCGCAAGGTATTAGATGAGGTAAACAAGCGGTTTAATGGAAAAGTAGTTACAGTTATAAGAAAAGAAAAAAATTATTGTAAAGCAGAAGAACACCATCAAAAATATTTCGAAAAACGAAGTAAAAAATGACTTTAGTCTCAACAGAGTGGCTCAGTCATAATTTTCATAAAGTTAAAATTATTGATGCTTCTTGGCATTTAGTAAAAAATAGAAATGCTACTGAAGAATACAATAAAGAACATTTAAAAAATGCAATTTTTTTTGACTTAGATAAAAATTCTAATAAAAAAAAAAATTTATCACATGGTCACTTTCTTCCTACAATTAAGAATCATGAAAAGTCTATTTCCAAAATGGGAATTTTAAATACTGATAGAATTATTATTTATTGTCATAGTGATTTAATTTCTAGCTGCCGAGTATGGTTTCAGTTTCTTTATTTTGGTCACGATCCAAAATTAGTTTCAGTATTAAACGGGGGAATGAAAAAATGGAAATTAGAAGGTAGAAAAGTAACAAATTTAAAAACTAAAATAATTTCGTCTAAATATAAATCTAGAGAAAATAATAATATGATTAAAATAAAATCTCAAATTGAGAAGAATGTAAAATATAAAAAATTTACGGTCTTAGATGCGAGGAGCAAAAATAGATTTTTAGGATTAGAGCCTGAACCTAGACCCGGTATTAAAAGTGGTTCTATTGAAGGATCTAAATCTTTGCCTTTAAGTGAGCTCGTAAATACCAAAGACAATACCTTTTTAGATAAAAAAAAATTGCAAAATATATTCAATTTAAACGGAATTAATAACAGTAGAATAGTTATGAGCTGCGGAAGCTCGGTCTCAGCGTCAAGTCTTGCTCTTGCATATTCTTTAATAAACGATGATTATATGGCGAAAATATATATTGGTAGCTGGACTGAATATGGAAAAAAATAAATGAAAAGATCAACAAAAATAACAGTTGGGATTATAATATTTTTCCTTATTATAACTATTGTAGTTGTTGGACGTTATTCTGTAGGTCTATATTTTAAAAAAAAATTTTCTAAAAGACCGCCACCAGGTGTAATCGTAAAAATAGTTTCAAATAAAAAATTTAGCCAAACTTTAGAAAGTTATTGCACTTCTTTAAGTAGAAAAACAATTTCGTATAAAATTAAAAAAAATGAATTATTAGAGCCCATAAAATTTAATGTGAATGTTAACAAAGGGGATATAATTGTTAAACTGTCTAGTAAAATTATTGTTGCGCCCTTTTCTGGGATACTTGGCAAAAGAGGAATTAGTGGGAGCAGTTTGGGTTCAGAAAATACAATAATTTTAACACTGGATGACTCTAAAAAAGTTTTATGTGATTTAAAAATACCTGAAGTATATGCCGCAATTTTAAAAAATAATCTTAAACTTGAAGCTAAATTTTCAGCCTATAAAAATAAAACTTATGAGGGCGTAATTCAATCGGTAGCATCACGTGTAGATGCTCAAACAAGAAGTATATTAGCAAGAGCTCAGATTAGTAATGAAAATTATGAAATAATTCCAGGTTCTCTTTTAGAAATTAAAATATTATATAATGAAAAAAATGCCCTAAGCGTTCCTGATACGAGCATTATGTATGAAGGTAGTAAAAAATTTATTTATAAAATTCTTGAAAGTAATGTAATAAAAAAAACAGAGATAAAAACAGGGGTAAGAAGTGAAGGTAATCTTGAAGTCTTAGAAGGTTTAATTGAAGGAGATAAAATTATTGCTGAAGGATTAACAAAAGTTAGATCAGGTATGAAAGTAAAGCCTATTATTAAACCATAACAATAATTAAGAATGTATATAACCGAACTTAGTATTAAAAGACCTGTTGTTTCCATAGTCTTTTCAATGATACTTGTTATCTTTGGGTTGTTCGTTTTTTCTAAACTCCCTGTCAGAGAATTACCATCAGGTCTACAACCGCCCGTGGTTCAAGTTCAAGTAGACTATCAAGGAGCAAGTGCTGAAGTTGTATCAAGTGAAATAACCGAAATAATAGAAGATGTAATTGGGGGAGCTGAAGGAATTAAAAATATAGATTCAACATCTGAAAATGGAAGAAGTAAAATAAAAATTGAATTTGATACTGATATTGATTTAGATTCTGCAGCTAACGATATAAGAGACAGGGTCTCAAGAGTTTCAGATAATTTGCCTGAGGATTCAAAACCACCCGAAATATTAAAACAAAGTGCTGGCTTTACAACAAGCATGTGGTTAAGTGTTTCCAGTTCTACGTGGACTGATTTAGAAATTGGAGATTATACTAGAAGATATTTAGTTGACAATTTTTCAAATGTCAAAGGTGTAGGTAGAATTCTTGTAGGTGGTCTTAGAGAATTAAGTGTGCGAGTTTATATTGATCCAATAAAATTAGCTGCAAACAATCTTACCATTCAAGAGGTTGAACAATCATTAAGGAAAGAAAATATTAGTCTTCCAGCTGGCAGCCTGGAGGCAAATAATATAGATTTGACAATTAATCTTGACAAGGCATATAAAGACTTAGCTTCAATAAAACGATTGCCAATAAAACAAAATCAAAACAATGTTATCCGCTTAGAAAATATAGCTGAAGTTAAGTATGGGCCAGTTTCTGAAAAAACACTTTTTAAATCAATAAGTAAAATTGGAAAATCAAATGATAAGGTGGTGGGTATAGGAATATATGCAAAATCAGGAGCATCGACTGTTGAATTATCACAAAAAGTTAAGAAAAGAATAAAAGAAGTTCAAAAAACTTTACCTGATGGACTTAGATTAGGTGTTTCTTTCGATCGCGCAACTTACATAAATGCTGCTATATCTGAAGTTTATAAAACATTAATAATAGCTTTTATCTTAGTCGTAATAATCATCTATCTTTTTCTGGGTAATTTAAAAGCTGTAATTGTTCCAGCAGTAGCTCTTCCAGTAAGTTTGATTAGTTCCTTTTTAGGGCTTTGGATATTTGATCTTTCTATAAATATTTTCGTACTTTTAAGTTTCATACTAGCTATTGGAATTATAACAGATGATAGCGTTATTATGACAGATGCAATTTATCATCGAGTTGAAAATGGAGAAACTCCTTTGGTGGCTGCTTTTAATGGTTCAAAAAGCATAACATTTGCTATTATTTCAACTACACTTGTTTTAGTAGCCGTTTTTCTACCTTTGGTATTTATTGAGGGAATTTCCGGGACACTGTTTAAGGAAACAGCTATTTCTTTAACTTTTGCAATTGTTGTTTCTTCATTTGTTGCTTTAACTCTTTCACCTATGCTTGGTAGTAAATTTCTAAAAAAAAAAACAAAAAAAACAAAAATTGTTTTAAAATTTGAAAAATATTATAAATTATTTTTAGAATTTTATATAGAATCATTAAATTATTGGATTAAAAAATATAAAATTATAATTATTTTTATGCTCACCATAGTTTTTGTTTCAATAGCTCTCTTTATTTTTTCTCCTAAAGAATTATTACCTCAAGAAGACAGGGGTGTTTATTTAGTTATTGGCAAAACTGACGAAGGAAGTTCTTTTCAATACACTTCGGATAAAGCTGAAGAAATAGAAAGAAGACTAACACCATTAGTTAAAAATAAAGAAGAATCTTACAAACGAATGATTATGCGAGTGCCTGGCTTTGGTAGAGCAAGCAAATCTTATAATAGTTTTATTATTATTGCTTTATTAGATGATTGGGATAATAGAAGTGAAAGTACACAAAAAATTATGCGTAAAGCTATAGGAAAAATTGTTACCGTGCCTCAAGCTCTTGCTTTTCCAATATCTCCGCAATCAATCCGTGTTAGTAGCTATAATAAGCCAATCCAAATGGTTCTTCTAGGAAAAAGCTATGAACAACTTGAAAACTGGCAAAAAATAATAATGCTAAAATTGCGTGAAAATAAAAATTTAGCAGCTATTGAATCGGATTATTCAAAAAATAAACCTGAAATTAAATTAATTATAAATAGAAAAAAAGCACAAGATTTAGGGGTTTCTATTCAATCTATCGCAAGGACTATTGAAACATTATTTTCTGGAAAAACTGTAACAAAATTCAATCAACTAGGTAAAGAATATCCAATAATTCTACAGGCAGATATTAAAAATAGACAAAAAAGCGAAAATTTAAGTAAGATTTTTGTTAGATCAGAAACAACTAAAAAATTAATATCATTAGCAAACCTTGTTGAATTTGAAGAAGTTGGGTCTGCCAAAATTTTGGCTAGGTATGATAGACAGCGAGCAGTAACTATAAGTGCAAGATTAATTGGTGATTATTCACTTGCAAAAGCCATTAAATTTCTTGAAAAAGTTGTGAATGAAAATGTTCCAGAAGCAAGAACAGAATGGAAAGGTAAATCAGAAGAGCTAAAAGAAACTAGCAATGAACTCTTTATAATTTTTGGCCTCGCATTACTTACAGCTTTTTTAGTAATGGCCGCAAACTTTAATAGTTTCATTCACCCAGCAATTATTATGTTGACTGTTCCCCTAAGTGTTTTTGGAGGACTTGTTTTTATTTTATTGTTTAATTCCAGCATAAATATTTTTTCACAAATTGCATTAATAATTCTTATTGGTATTTCAACCAAAAATTCAATTTTAATTGTTGATTGGGCAAATCAATTACGAAGAGATGGAAAAAATATTGAAAGCGCAGCATTAGAAGCCTGCAAAAGAAGGTTTCGTGCAATTATTATGACATCTCTATCAACTATGATAGCAATGGTTCCTTTGCTTATTGGAAATATAGGTCCCGGCGCTGGTGAAGCTAGCCGTTTAGCTGTTGGATCAACAATTTTCGGGGGAATGTTAATATCAACTTTCTTTACATTATACGTAACACCCACGATGTATGTATTATTGGCAAAAAATACGCAAAGAATAGATGTGATTGATATAAAGTTAAGTAAAGAATTAAATAAATTATAAAATTTATAACTATTAATATTTAAAATGCAAAAATATTATGGGATTGAGCTTTTGAGATTTTTTAGCGCCATGGGAATCATGGTATATCACTACGCTACATCATTTTTTTATTTAAATTTAGGAAAGACCTCTAAATATTAAAATTAGAAAAAAATTAATAAAAAATTAGTAAATAATATACTTTTTTTTATTTAGAGACTTTTGACATTCTCTTAATTGATTTTTATAAATTTTAGATTGTTTTTCAACGCTTTTTGCATAAAGAATAGAGTTTTTATCAGTTTTATAAACTTTTTTTGCATAATTTCCCCAGCCTAAGTAATAATTGAGATATTGACGATACGAATCTTTAACAGGAATTTTATTAATTTGATTTGTTTTTTTTATATACCATCCAATAAACATAACAGAATTCTTAAAACTTGTACGTAACGCTAATGGGTTATTAGTTTCAGTTTTATAAAGCTCCCAAGTTTTTTTTACTGCTTGAGAATATCCTAAGGAGCTAGATGGTCTTTTATAAGGTATTATTTTAAATAGTTTTTGTCTCGGAGGTTTTGCCCATCGATTAAATCCCGATTCTTTATTTACAAAAGCTAAGATTATATGTATTGGTGCCCCATAAGCTTCTGAACTTTTTTTAGCATGCTTGTACCATAAATAATTTTCCCCAAATATTTTGCAGGCATTTTGAGGATACTTCGGTATAGAACTACAAGAAGCTAAAAATGAAAAAATAATAAAATAAATTAAATATCTATTTAAAATCGTCTTTTGCACGTAATAATGCTTTCTTCATTTGTTCTCTGATTTCAGATTCTTCAATACTTACTGAAGTTGCATCGAAATCTTTTTTTACTTTTCTAAAAACATCTTCGTTGCCAGATTCTTCCATGTCTGCTTTAATTATTTCTTGAATACATATTTTTTTTTGCTCTTCATTTTTTCCTAATTTTGAAGCCATCCATTCTCCTATATATTTATTACTTCTTGCTGCTATTTTAAATTGTAATTCTTCTTCTATTTGAAATTTTTTTTCATAGCTTTTTTCTCTATCGTCAAATTTGCTCATAATTTATTAATTAATAAATAAATCTTTATGATTAAATATGCAAGAATTAGACCTAAAATATTAGCAATTATATCATTATGTTCGAAAGACCTTTTGGGTACTATAAGTTGAAAAAATTCGAGAGCTATAGATAGGAAAATTAATACAATCGTCACTACTTTAAAATCTTCTTTTTTTGTATAGGTAAAAAAACCCAACAAACCCACATAAAAATAAGAAAAAAAATGATTAATAGTTGATCCTAATGGGGTTTGGATCAAAATAGGTTGCTGACCTAGGTCGTCATATATTAAAAGACCTATAAGGCTCCCTGGATAAAGAGAAATTATTATTAACAATAGTAATGATATATGAAAAATAATTTTTAAAAACTGCACCATTCTATTAATATATAATATTAACAGTGAGTCGAATAAAATTTTACAAAAAATGCATAATCTTATTTTAGTTAGACACGGGCAAAGCATTTGGAATAAAGAAAAGCGATTTACTGGTTGGGCCGACGTTGAATTAACTGAAAAAGGAGAATTGGAAGCTCAGAAGGCAGGAATATTAATTAAAGATCAAAAAATTAAATTTGATGCATACTTTACTTCACGTTTGAAAAGAGCCAGCAACAGTTTAGAAATAATTTTAGAAGTGTTAAATAAAAAAAATGTAAGTGTTACTAGAAGTAGCTCTTTGAATGAGAGGCATTACGGTGGACTTACGTCTTTGAATAAAGATGAGACAATAAAAAAATTTGGTATAAAACAAGTAAAGATCTGGAGGAGGAGTTTTGATGTAGCTCCCCCTTCTATGGAAAGCACGCACCCATACAAAAATAAAATTAATTCTAATATTTTAAGCGAATCTCTAAAAGATACTTTTAAACGTGTTGTTCCATATTTTGAAAAAAATATAAAACCATTAATTATTCATAAAAAAA
>CAJQRW010000046.1 GCA_905612415.1 uncultured Pelagibacteraceae bacterium | reverse complement strand
GGCAACAACAATTTGGGGAACGAGCTCTTCTTGGACTTTGACTGCTTTACCATTATTTGTCTGGATGGGAGAGATATTATATCGAACTAAATTATCTGAAAATTTGTTTAAAGGCTTAGCTCCTTGGATGTCACGTCTACCTGGAGGATTAATCCATATTAATGTCGTTGGTTGTGCTTTATTTGCAGCAATTTCTGGTTCTTCTGCAGCCACAGTTGCTACAGTTGGAAAAATGTCTATTCCAGAATTAAGAAAAAGAAAATATCCCGAAAAGCTTATATTAGGAAGTTTAGCAGGATCTGGAACTTTAGGACTTCTAATACCACCTTCTATTATATTGATAATTTATGGAGTAACAGTACAAGAATCTATTGCTAAACTTTTTATTGCTGGGATTATTCCAGGAATTATGATTGCAATTTTTTTTATGCTTTATGTTATTTCATGGTCTATTCTTAATAAAGAAAGCATGCCTCAAATTAAAGAAAGATTTTCTTTGTCGAAAAAAATTAAAGATTCTATGCAGCTAATTCCAGTTATTGTATTGATCACCTCTGTTATTGGATCTATATACGTAGGTGTTGCAACAGCTACAGAAGCAGCTTCTTTAGGGGTGGTGGGAGCATTAATTTTATCTTTCTTTCAAAAAAGTTTAAATAAAGAGACTTTTAAACTATCATTGTTAGGAGCAACAAAAACTTCATGTATGATTGCATTTATTTTAGCAGGATCTTCATTTTTGGCTTTAGCTATGGGTTTTACTGGCTTACCTAGAAATCTTGCAATTTGGATAAATGAAATGAATTTATCCCCTTATGTTTTGATTTTTGTTTTAACTATATTTTATATAATTCTTGGAATGTTTTTGGATGGTATTTCTGCAGTCGTATTAACCATGGCAATTATAGAACCTATGATAAGACAAGCTGGTTTTGATATGATTTGGTTTGGCATTTTTTTAGTTATCGTAGTGGAAATGGCACAAATAACTCCTCCTGTTGGGTTTAATTTATTTGTACTTCAAGGAATGGCCAATAAAGATATGGGATTTATTGCAAAAAGTGCATTTCCACTTTTTTTATTAATGGTTTTTGCTGTTTTTGTAATTATTGTTTTCCCAGAAATAGCATTATGGCTTCCAAATCAAATGATACAGTCAATTAAATAAAAGGATCATAAGCCCATTGTAAAATCGCTTGTCTCTGTCTTCTTCTGCAATTTATATCACCAGGTTCGCAATTGTTTTTTATAGCAGTCACATGTCTGGTAAAGTTTTTCCATCTTTTAATCTGTATGCCATCAATATGAGGAATCCGTCTACCATTTACAAATCTACAATACCATTGAAACCAACCCAAGGGATCTTCTTTAAAAATCCAACCTTTCTCTATCCAGTGCTCTCTTGATAAACCTGCTCTCACCTTAAAGTAATTTTGTTTTATATCAAAAGTTTTATTAAGTTTGGCTTTTATAAACCAAAATTTAGGAAATTCTTTTGTTTTACCTTCAAAATATGAACCACCAAACACTCCAAGTTCTAACATTTTTTTGGGACTTAATTGAGGCTTGAATATTTTGTACAGGGATTTTATTTCCGTTGATTTGACGGATTTCATTTTACTTATTTTCAATTAATTCTTTTAGCTCATCGTATTCTTCGCACTTACAACCATTAAGTACCTCAAGTCTTTTTTTAGCAAGCTCGATTCTATTTGTCTGAACATATAGTTCACCTAAATATTCATTTATGCCTAAATGACTTGCATCTAACTTCAGTCCTTCAAGGTAAAAATCTTCTGCTTCTTTCAAGTTACCAGTTTTTCTTAATGTATATCCAAGGTAATTTAATATATCTGCATTTTTTTTATCTTTTTTGTAAGCTTTTTTAAACTTATCAAGAGCTTTTAAATATAATTTTTTTGCTTTTTCTTTTTTATTTTTTTCCTCAAGCTTTTTAGCTCTTAGTACTAATTTTTTACCTTGTTTATAAAGATTAGCATTATCATTTCCACCACTGTCAGTTCCCGCTGCATGCGTTGAGCTATAATTAAAAAGAGATATAGTAAAAACAATAATTAATAGTTTAGTTAATTTTTTCATTGTATTTAAAACTTATTTAAATGAATTTTTTCATTTTATCTAATGACATTAAAGTCACACCAGATTTTAAAAGACCTGTCCTAATTTCTTTAGCGGTATTCACAGCGCTTGCCTCATCACCATGGACACAGATAGAGTCAATTTCGCAAGGAATTTGTTTTCCTGAATAACAATTTAAAGCTTGGTTTTGAACCATTTTGATAATGCGCTCTTTGGCAATTATGGGATCAGTTATCATTGCATTTTTTTTTGTTCTAGAAATTAGATTTCCATCATCTTCATAATTTCTATCAGCAAATATTTCTGAAGCAATTTTCATTCTAAATTTTTTACCTGCTTTTTCCATTTGAGAACCAGTAGGCACTAAGAATATTAAATCTTTATTTACTTGTATTATTGATTCTGCAATTATTGCTGCTAATTCATAATTTTCACAGGCCATATTATTTAACGCACCATGTGGTTTTACATGTGTTACTTGCATTTTTTTGTTTTGTGCTATTTCTGAAAGTAAATTTATTTGATCAATTATTAATTTTTTAATTTCAGCAGGAGGTAGGTTAATTTTTTTTCGTCCAAAATTTTCTTTATCATCGAAAGATGGATGGGCTCCTATGCTAACTTGATTGATTTTGGAAATTTCTATGGTTTTTTCCATGGTTTTCTTGTCCCCAGCATGGTATCCACAAGCAATATTTGCAGAATTAACAATATTTAATAAAAGTGGGTCATTTTCAGTTGAATGAATCTTCGAACTTTCCCCTAAATCACAGTTAATATTAATTTCCATATTTTAAATCCTTAGTTTATTTAGTAAGGAATAATAATTATTATATCAATTTATGTTCAAGAAACTAAATAATATTGGAGATTCTGCCGTAATATGTGATTTTGGAGAAGAAGTAAATCACACAGTTAATAGTAATGTAATTAAATTATTCTACTTTATAGAAAAACAATCAAAATCAAAAAGCGTGGTAGGCATAACAAATTGCACTCCATCTTATAATAAATTGTTAATTAATTTTGATTTACAGAAAACAAACTCAAAGAAAATTTTAAAATTTATTAATTCTATTGATTTTAATGGTTTAAGTTTAGACAGAGAAATAAAAGAATGGACATTGCCGATTTGTTATGACTTTGAAATAGATTTAAATAATATGAGTAAAAAACTACAGCTAGATAAAGAAGAAATAATTAGTATTCATTTAAAATCTATTTTTTATGTATATATGATTGGTTTTGTTCCGGGACATCCGTTTATGGGTGATTTAGATCCCAAACTTTTTTTAAATAGATTAAAAACTCCCAGAATAAGAGTTCCAGCAGGTTCTGTAGGTGTGGTTGAAAAATTTTGTAATATTTATCCATACGAAAGTCCTGGAGGCTGGAACATAATTGGCAGGACACCAACAAAATTATTTAATAATAAAGATTCATCTCGACCTTGTTTATTATCACCTGGAGATACTGTAAAATTTAAAAAAATTTCCAAGAAAGAATTTAATAATTATTAAAATGAGTAATTTTTTTTTTAAAGTATTAAGACCTGGAATTAATACAACTTATCAAGATAATGGCCGATTTGGTTTGCAGCATTTCGGTATATCAGCGGCAGGATGTATGGACCGGGATTTTTTTTTTTTAGCTAATGCATTAGTTAGAAACAAAATAGAAGAAGGTGTACTTGAGTTTGCATATCAAGGTCCATTATTAGAACTAATTAAAGGAAATGCAAAGATTGCAATAACTGGTAATGTTACTTTTAATATTATTAATTTAAAAGGTGAAACAGTAAATGGCGAATGTAACAGAACTTATAATCTATTAGTTGGAGAGAAAATTGATATTCTCGCTACCAAAGAATCAGTTTATGGTTACCTTGCTGTTGCTGGTGGGTTTGTTGTAAAAAATTTTTTTAATAGCGTTTCTACTCTAGTAAAAGGAAAAATTGGTCCTAATGAAGGAAAAAAAATTAGTATAGATGATGAAATCATTTTTAATAAAGAAAACATTATTTCTAAAAATTTATTTGTTAACATTTTTCCGAAAACAGTTAATAATATTAGAGTTATAAAAGGTCCACAATACGATTATTTTTCAAAATTAAGTCAAGAAGAATTTTTTTCTGTAAATTATAAAATTACAACTCTTACCGATAGAATGGGAATGAGGTTAGAAGGACCAGCTATCGAAAATGTAATTAGTACAAATATTAGATCAGAAGGAATAGCCAAAGGAGCTATTCAAGTTCCTGCTGATGGTCAACCTATTATACTTTTAAATGATCACCCAACAATAGGTGGTTATCCTAAAATAGCATACATAATATCTGCTGATTATGATTTATTAATTCGGAAAAAACCTGGGACAACTCTTTCTTTTAAGTGTATAGAACTAAGCGAAGCAGAAAAAGCATACAAAGAAAAACAAGTTAAAATTTCACAAATTATAAATAATATTAGAGAAATAAATTGATACATTTAAAAAAAATACCTGGACCTATCCTGATTTTTCTAGGGGCACTGTGTTTAAGTTTTGGAGGCATAATAGTGAAATCATTTGAAGGAGCTACAGAATGGCAGATACTATTTTGGAGACAGTTTTTTTTCGCTATAACAGTAGCTGTATACTTAGCTTTTGTTTATAAAAGAAATTTTTTTTCTATTTTTTATAAATCTGGGATTCCTGGTTTTATAGCTGGCTTGTTTTTATCTTTAGGTTTTGCCTCTTATGTTTTTGCTATGTACTATACTACTGTTGCAAACACATTGTTTATAATAACTACAGAAACAATTTTTTTAGCATTTTTTGGATATATTTTTTTAAAAGAAAAAATTAGTTTAATAACATTTATTTCAATACTTTTAGGCATGTCGGGGGTTCTCCTAATAGTAGGAAGTTCTTTGACAATACAATCAAGCGAACAATTTTTTGGGAATATAGTGGCATTTGTAATGCCAGTCTCTTTTGCAATATTGATAATTATAGTAAGAAAATATCCTAATGTTGATATGGTTCCTGCGCAATTTACAGCTGGTATTTTTGCAGCATTTATTGGTTATTTTGTTGCTGATAAATTGTTAATCTCACCTAACGATTTGTTTTTAGCTTTTTTAGCTGGTTTTTTTCAAATTGGTTTTGGATTTATCCTTATCACAGTAGGATCTCGGACAACTCCAGCTGCCGTAGTTGGAGTTTTGATGTTAACAGAAGCAGTATTTGGCCCATTATGGGCCTGGTTATTTATAAACGAAATACCGCCGATTACTGTCATCATCGGTGGAGGTATTATTATATTTGCAATTTTATTTGAGTTTGTTTTAAATAAAAAAAACAGCACTTAACAAATGAATAAAAAAAAATATTTTTATAGCTTAGATTTATTTAGAGGTTTTTGTGGTTATGGAGTAGCCTTTTGTCATTTACAGGCCTTTACTTTTAAAAATACTAACATGGAGTACCTCTCATTATTATTTGTAGAATTTTTTTTTGTACTGAGTGGTTTTGTTTTATATCCTCAACTAATAAAAATATTTGATAATAAAAAAAATTTATTTATTTTTTATCAAAGAAGATGGATTAGAACAATCCCACTTTATATAATAGCTTTACTAGTTGTATCGGCCCTTACTAGTGAATTATTAAGTAAAGATTTTTTTAAATATTTATTTTTTATTCAAAAAACAATTCCAAACTTTGCTAATAATGACTATTACCCAGTAGCATGGTCTTTATCTATAGAAGAATTGTTCTATTTATTTTTTCCTATTTTATTTATTATTTTTAATAAAAAAAATATAATTAAGAATAGTATTATTATTTTTTTATTAATTTTAGTTGTCAAATATTTATTTTCTGGAAATATTGATTCAAATTTTTTTAGAACTGGTACATTTTTAAGATTCGATGCAATATTATTAGGTTTTTTACTAAGGCATTTTTACGTATATATATCTAATTTTAAATTTTTAACATTGATAATATTTATAATAATGTTTTCATTATATTATTTTGGTCAAAATTACATAATTTCATTGCAAGAAAAACAAGAAATAAAATACCTATTTGTCTTAAACTTACAGCTACTTAGCGTTTTATCTTTATTATTATTTACTTTTATAGAGCCAGTAATAGCAAAAAGTAAAAAATTTATAAATATTTCTTTATTAATATCTCAACAAACATACTCAATATATTTAATACATATAATTTTTATATACTTGCTAGAAAAAACGCAGTTTTCATTTATTGTTACAAATATTATATATATTTCTTCATTATTTATATTTTCACTACTTATTTTTAATTATATTGAAAAACCTTTATTAGGTTTAAGACCAAAGATGAACTAAATTATATCATGATCAATTTTTTATTTAAAAAAACAAAATTGTGGTTACCAGCTTTAATTGTTATATTAGTTATAATTCTAATGATATACTTTTCAAAATATGGAGTAAAAATTCTTGGATATTCTATTTTTTGATAAATTTTATTAAATCTTCAGTTATTAAATTTGCAATTAATTCGGAACCTTCTCTAGTTGTATGAGCTTGCCCTTTCCAATAAGTATATTTACCTTTAAGTTTTTTTGCTACATCTATACAATTGTATTTATTATTTTTGCAATGTTCCATTAGGGAGTAATTAAAAATAAACATCTTTTTTGTGTGGCCATTTGAACCTATATTAGTAATAAAAATAGGGTTAGAATTTAATTTTTTAGCTTCTTGAAAAAGAACATCAACTCTATTTAAGTAGTTACTAATTTTTTTATTATATTTTTCTTTTAAAATTTCAGTATCATATTGATTTATTGCATCTTCATAACTAATAAAGTTAAAATTTTCCTTCAAGTATGGATCAATATTTCCATCATATTTAACAAAAGTTTTTCTAGGTAAATATTTAAATTTGAAAATCCTAACTGAGTCGTATAAAAAACTTCTAGACTTAAAATTGTCAAAAAAAACCTCTAATTTTTCAGGGTTTTTGACATGACCTTGTCCAATAGTTTTACTGGTTAAAACATCTGGAAGCTGTAGATCATTTATACCAATATAATATATAATAGTCCTTGGAAAAAATTCTTTTAATTTTGAAAACCAGTGATCAAAATTATATATCATGCCTGCAGTTGATTGAGCTTCAATTCCAGCATTTATAATATTAATTTTATAGCCATTTTGTTTTAAGTTTTTATTTAAATAGCCTGTTATAGTGAACTGTTCAGGCTTATATCTTTCATCAATAACACTCCCTCCCATTATCACTGCTTCAATTTCTGAGGGCTCCATATCATCTCCTCTAAATCCATAATAATTTCTTCTATAAGTAAATTTATAGGTTTTGCCTTTATTAATATAAATTGAAGGTTGATTTTTCATTCGGTGTTCTCTTAAATATGGGCCGAAATTATCTTTATCAAACCAGTATCCAAAAAAAAGTTCGATCAAAACCACAAAAGTAAATAATATTAATAAATTTGTAATAATTATTTTTGTTAATTCTTTTAAAGAAAAATTCATATTTTTTGCCTTTTTAACATTTTTTAGAATATATAGTAAAATAAATTATGATCAAAATTCAATTTAAATATTACTTTATATTGCTAACATGAAGATTGCCATAATAGGTTCAGGTATTTCAGGTCTTAGTGCGGCATATTTTTTGTCAAAAAAATACAAAGTAGATTTATTTGAAAAAAATAAGCATTTTGGAGGACACTCTTATACAGAAGAAATTTATATTGATAACGAAGATAAATCTATTTCGGTTGATCTTGGATTCATTGTATTTAATAAAATAACCTATCCAAACTTGGTGAATTTTTTTAATGAATTAAATGTACCTTTTGAAAAAAGCAATATGTCTTTTTCTGTATCTGTAAAAAATTCAAATATAGAATATTCAGGAAACGGCATGCAAGGATTATTTTGTAATAAAAAAAATATTTTTAATTTAAATTTTTTAAAAATGATAAAAGAAATAATTTTTTTTTATAGAGATGCAAGAACAATAGATATAAAAAAATGTGAAAAAGAAACATTAGGAGAATTTTTAAAGTCTAAAGGAATGTCAAAGTTCTTTATTAACTTTCATATTGTTCCAATGGTTGCTGCTATTTGGTCAATGCCAGAAAAACTTGCAGAAAAAATTCCAATGACTCTTTTCTTAAATTTTTTCAGAAATCATGGTCTTCTAAAGCTAAAAGATAGGCCGCAATGGTATACTGTTTCGGGAAGAAGCAAAATATATGTTGAAAAGATTTTGAAAAAGATAAGTGGTGAATGTTATAAAAATTATGAAATTAAAAGTGTTTTTAGAAATGATAGAAATGTAAGATTATATTATGGAGAATCTAATGAGTACTTTGATTATGATCAGGTAGTATTTGCTTCTCATGCAAACGAAACGTTAAGACTGATTCAAAATCCAACTGAGGAAGAAAATAAAATTCTAAGTAATTTTGAATACAAGAATAATATTGCATATCTTCATACTGATAATAATTTTATGCCACAAAGAAAAAAAGCTTGGTCGAGCTGGAATTCAATTTTAGATAACGAAGATGCAAATAAAACCTGTCTTACATATTGGTTAAATAAACTGCAAAACTTAAAAACTAAAAATAATTACTTTCTTACATTAAATCCAATCACAAAAATTGACGAGTCTAAAATTATAAAAAAAATTAATTTTACTCACCCATTTTATGACCAGAAAGTTATTGATGGCCAAAAAAATCTTTACCGTCTGCAAGGTGTAAAAAATAGTTGGTTTTGCGGTAGTTATTTTGGTTACGGGTTTCACGAAGATGGACTTAAATCTGCACTAAATATAGTAAATTTAATATGAGTAATTTTTCATCATGTATATATTCAGGTTCAGTTATTCATAAAAGATTTAAACCTAAAAAACATTTCTTTTCATACAAAACTTTTTCTTTGTTAATTAATTTAAATGAGATTGAGGATTTACAAAGAAAAATTAATTTTTTTTCTTACAATAAGTTTAATATTTTAAGTTTTTATAATATGGACCATGGTCCACGTGATGGCAGCTCATTAACTAAATGGGTAAAAAAAAATTTAATCAAAGCAAAGATAAATATTAATGGAGGAACTATAAAATTACTTTGTTTCCCAAGATTTTTTGGTTATGTTTTTAATCCTTTAAGTATCTTTTATTGTTATGACAAAAACGAAAAACTTAAAGCCGTACTATATGAAGTAAAAAATACTTTCAATGAACAGCATACTTATTTATTTAAAAGCAAGCTCTCTTCAAATTTGATTTTACACAAATGTAATAAAAAATTTTACGTATCTCCTTTCATAGAAATGAAAACATTTTACAACTTTAGATTGTCAAAACCTGGTAATAATATCGACATCTTGATCAAGCAAAATGATTCTAGCGGTCCATTACTTATTGCGCGACAATTAGGTAAAAAAATTAATTTAAATAGTAAAAACCTACTTTATCAATTTTTAAAGCATCCATTTATGTCGTTTAAAATTATTTTTGCGATACATTTTGAAGCATTTAGATTGTGGACAAAAGGTATTAAATTAGTAAAAAGAAATGTTAAAATTAGAAATAATTTGTCTTTAGAAAAATAATGAATTTAAACTTGAATCATTTTGCCGATCAATTTGTTTTTTGGAATCTTAAAAAAATTTCTTACGGTTTTTTAGAATTAATTGATTCCAAAGGTCATAAACTTTTTTTTGGAAATAAAGAAAGTCCACTAAAGGCTCATATAAAAATTAATAACCCAGAATTCACATCTAAATTGTTGAGAATGGGAAGCGCTGGATTGGGAGAAAGCTATATTAATAATGAATTTGAAACAAAAGATCTACCTTCTTTGATAGAGTTAAGCGCCAGAAACATCAGTGTAACTTATAAATTTTCAGGTTTGATCAGAATTCCATTCGTTCAAAATATTTTTAATAAATTTATTTTTACCAACACTAAGCAAAGAAGTAAAAAAAACATCTCGGCGCACTATGATTTAGGAAATGATTTTTTTTCTTTATGGCTTGATAAAACTTTAACTTACTCTTGTGGTATTTTTAATTCAAAAGATGAAACTTTAGAAAAAGCTCAAATTAATAAGTATAATAAATTAATAGATTTGATTAAACCAAAACCAGGAAATAGAGTATTGGAAATAGGATGTGGTTGGGGTGGATTTGCCGAACAGCTAGCAAAAAATTATGATATTAAATTAGATTGCATAACAATTTCAAAAAAACAATTTGAATTTACTAAAGCTAAAATTAGTCGATTAGGTTTAAATCATAAAGTTAATATAAAAATGATAGATTATAGAGATGTAAAAAAAGAGTATGATAATATTATCTCAATTGAAATGATAGAAGCCGTCGGTGAGAAATATTTAAATAATTACTTTAAATCTATCAAAGAAAATTTAGCATTGGAAGGTCGCGCTGCTATACAATCAATTGTAATTAGAGATAGTTTGTATGATCGATACAGGACGAAAGAAGATTTTATTCAAAGATTTATTTTTCCTGGTGGTTTCTTGCCATCCTTAAAGTCACTAAAAAAACTATCATCAAATTCTGGTTTAGTGTTAGAGAGTCAAAATTTATATGGAGAGCATTATTCTAACACTCTTCAAAAATGGAGAAAAAGTTTTTTAAGTTCCTGGGACCAAATATCTCGACAAGGTTTTAACTTATCATTTAAAAATATGTGGGATTTTTATTTATCGTACTGTGAGGCAGGTTTTAAGTCTAAAAATATAGATTTGATTCAGCTCTCTCTATGCAACAAGTAATTATATATGAAAATTATATGCATATTATTAACTGCAATTTTATTAACTAGCTGTTCAGGGAGCAATATGAAACCAATAGATTTTAAAGATCAAAAACCAAGACTAATTATAGAAGACTATTTATCAGGAAGTGTTAAAGCTTGGGGGATTTTGCAAAATAGATCTGGTAAAGTAACAAGACAATTTTCAGCCGAACTAAATGGAAAGTGGGATGGAAAACAACTAATTTTGGATGAAAAATTTAATTGGTCTGACGGTGAAATTCAAAAAAGACAGTGGAAAATTAATAAAATAGATGAACATAATTATGAAGGATCTGCTGGAGATGTTGTTGGAATAGCAAAAGGTTATTCATATGGACCTGCATTTAAATTTGAATATGTTTTATTAGCACCAGTTAAGGGTAAAGAAATTAAAATTACCTTTGATGACTGGATTTTCAAACAAGATGACAGAGTTGCAATTAATAGAGCAACTATGACAAAGTTTGGTATTAAGGTTGCTGAACTTACAGTTATGTTTGTTAAGGATTAGTAGCTTATTTTTTGTATCCCATTTCAATAATTTTAAAATAAATACTATTAGGTAGTATTCTTAGAAATTTTAAAAAATATGTAAAAGTTTTAGGAAAATGAATCTCGAATCCTTTTTTCTTGATCAAACCTATATAGATTTGTTCAGCTGCAAATTCTGGAGATTTTATCATTGGCATTGGAAAATCATTTTGGTCAGTCATTGGCGTTTTAATAAAACCTGGACTTATTAAAGAAACTCTAACATTTTTTCTTTTCATTTCAAATTGAAGAGTTTCTGCAAAACTTGTTAAAGCAGATTTCGACGCACAATAAGCTCCTGCTGAAGGTAAGCCTCTATATCCAGCAACAGAGGAAATGATAGATATTTGACCACTTTTTTTGTTATTATAATAATCATAAACAGCGTTAATGGAGTTCATGGTTCCAAAATAATTAACTTCCATAATTTTTCTTATTTTATCTAAATTAAATTTTTTTTCAGATTTAGGATCGTGTATTCCAGTGCCAAATATAGAAATTTCAATATCCTTAAATTTTTCAACAATATTTTCAAAAACAGTTTTGCATTGATCTATATTAGTAACATCCAAAGGAAAAGGATGAATGTTTTCATTTTCTTGGTTTAGTTCTTTTAGTAAATTTTCACGTCTAGCTGACGCCGCAACTTTCCAACCCTCACTAGCAAACTTTATCGCCAAGGCTTTTCCTATTCCGCTACTTGCTCCTGTTATCCATATATTTTTGCTCATTTAATAAATTTAACCTTTTTTTAACTATATTGTAATAGCGAAATATGCGTCAAGATTGTAATAGACCTGCTAAAAATTAATGAATATTACATTAAAATTAAAGATTTAATTTATGAAAAAAAAATATGTAATATTTGGAGCAACTGGTTCAATAGGATCTTCCTTAGCCAACAAGCTTCATGAAGATAAATTTGATTGTCATTTGGTAGGAAGAAATGAAAATGAACTTAAAGAATTATCTGAAAAATTAAACTATACATATTCTGTCAGCGATGTATTAAAACTTAATTTTGTTAGCAATCTAAAAAAAGATTTAGAAGAAAATGAAATTTTAGGAATAGCTTATTGTGTAGGTTCTATAGATATAAAACCTTTTAAACTTACAAAAGCTAGAGATTTTGTTTCGAGTTATGTACTTAACCTTGTTGCTGTTACAGAAATATTAAAAGGTTTTCAGGATAATCTTAAAAGGAATAAGGGCTCCATTGTATTGTTCTCAACAGTTGCAGCAAAAAAAGGTTTTGTAAATCATAGCATTATTTCTTCAGCCAAGGCAGGTGTGGAAGGACTGACTGTAGCATTAGCGGCTGAGTTAGCTCCAGAGATAAGAATAAATTGTATAGCCCCGAGCTTAACTAAATCTAAAATAGCAAGTTCAGTAATTAAAAATTCTTCAATTGAAGAATCTATAGCAAAAATGCATCCATTAAAAAGAATAGGGGTGGGTTCTGATTCGGCAAATTTAGCGAATTTTCTGCTAACTTCAAAAAGCTCTTGGATTACAGGTCAAATTATTGCTGTTGATGGGGGTAGATCAAGCATAGCTTAAATGCTACTCATATATCTATGCAAAATTTTCAAAAATATTTTTCTTTATTATTCTTACTAGCTTTTTCTTTTGGAGCTTCAGCGTGGGGTGGTTTTGTTACAAGTATTTATAAAGAGCCTTGGTATTCTACTTTAGTCAAACCATCATTTAATCCACCTGATTATATATTTCCAACTATTTGGGTTATTCTGTATGTATCAATGGCTTTCGCGGTATGGCTAATTTGGATTAATCCTAAAAAACAAGAAAAAATAATATATATTTATTTTGTTCACCTTTTAGTCAATGCAAGTTGGAGTGTTATATTTTTTGCATTACATCAAATATTTTTAGCACTACTAGTTATAGTTGCAATTATCTTTTTAGTGGTTTGGTTAATTAAACTTTATTATCCAATTAATAAGTTAAGTGCAGCATTAATGTTACCCTACCTAGTTTGGTTGGGTTTTGCTTTTGCCTTAAATTTATATATTTTACTTCTTAATTAAAAAAACTATATAGTTTTATTAATCATTATGGATGATGTAGTAATTATTGGTGGAGGCATAATTGGAGCTTCGTCAGCTTATTTTTTATCTAATGCAGGAAGAAAAGTTAAAGTATACGAAAGAGATCCAACATATAAGACGGCATCTTTTCCATTATCTTTAGGTGGATTTAGAAGACAATTCTTTCAAAAAGAAAATATACTACTTGGAAAATTTGCAAAAGATTTTATATTTCAAATTCCTGAATTGCTTAAAACAGAGAAAAACCCAAATCCTACAGTCAGTATGGTTCCTAATGGATATTTATTATTATTTGGACCAGAACATGCAGAAGAACAATATAAAGCATTAAAAAATCATGAAGCTTGTGAAGCTGGTACAAAAAATATTAAAGGTGCAGAGTTATCAAAAATATTCCCATATGTA
This sequence comes from uncultured Pelagibacteraceae bacterium, assembly GCA_905612415.1. Lineage (GTDB taxonomy): Bacteria > Pseudomonadota > Alphaproteobacteria > Pelagibacterales > Pelagibacteraceae > AG-414-E02. The sequence goes on along the minus strand of CAJQRW010000046.1, from coordinate 9,679 downwards.
AGTAATGAAGGGATTGAAACTGCAACATATACAGATAGCAAAATAGAAGGCTGGATAGACCCATATTTATTTCATAGCGCTTTAAAAGGTAAAGCAATTGAGTTAGGGGCCGAATTTATTAAAGGTGAAATAAAATCTATAAAAGAAATAAATGCAAAAATAATTATTTCAGCAGCAGGATGTTGGACTAATGAACTATTATCAGACATTCCTGTTGTGCCACAAAAACATACTGTCTTTAGAGTAAAATGTTCTAAGCATATTCCTGAAATGCCATTAATGGGAGATTTAACAACAGGAGTATATTGGAGACCAGAAGGGAATGAATATTTAGCTGGCTCTCCTATTTCAAAGTTTGATGCCAAAGATTTAGAGCCCGAATGGAATGATTTTGAAGAGTTAGTTTGGCCTGCTTTAGCAAAAAGAATACCAGCTTTTGAAGAACTTAAATTAACAGGTGGATGGGCCGGATACTATGACTGCAATAAACTTGATAACAATGCAGTAGTGGGAAAACATCCTAAATATGAAAATGTTTATATGGCAACAGGATTTACAGGAAGAGGTCTAATGCAAGCGCCTGGTATTGGAAGAGCATTAACAGAATTAATCACAACAGGATCTTATCAATCTATTGATTTATCGTGTTTTGGAATTAAAAGAGTATTAGATAACAACAAAAGACCAGAACCTTATGTTTTGTAATTAAGCTGGCGCTACTTCAGCTTGATCTTTTTCTGTTGAAACTTCAGTTTTAAATTGATTTGATATTTTTTGAACTTCCACGGAAGATACTTTGTATTCTGCACACATTGTTTCTTCATCTTTTCCGTGCCCAGTTACCATATTGACCATATGTTCTGGGAAGTGGAAAGTAGTAAATACTACACCTTCTTTAACTTTATCAGTAACTTCAACTTTTAAAGAAACTTCACCTCTTCCCGAATAAAGTCTTCCTATATCACCAGTATTTAATTCTCTAATTTTTGCATCATTTGGATGAAGTAACAAAATATCTTCATCTACAATTTTAATATTTTTGGTTCTTTTCGTCATAGTGGAGGCATTATAATGTGCTAATACTCTACTTGTGGTAAGTATTAATGGATAATTTTTCTTATTTTCTTCTATTTCTGTACTCTCTTTCCAGTCAAAATACTTAAGTCTCCCTTTTCCTATTTTAAATTCTTTTTGATGTAAAATTTTTGTATCTGTCCCATCTTCTTTTACTGGCCATTGTAATCCTAATTTTCCAAGTCTTTTTCGAGTTATTCCTTTGAAGAAAGGTACTACATCGGCAATTTCAGCTAATACTTCATCGGCATCATATACTGATTGATTGTAACCAAGTTTTTGCATCATTTCTGTAACAATAACCCCATCTGGTTTTGTTCCTGGAAGAGGTTCCACTGCTCTGTTAACTCTTTGAACTCTTCTTTCAGTATTTGTGAAGGTTCCATCTTTTTCTAAGAAAGTGGTTCCAGGCAAAATGACATCTGCATGTTTTGCAGTTTCGCTCATAAATATTTCTTGAACAACTAGTAAGTCTAATGAATTCATTGCTTTGGCAACGTGGGCGCTATTAGGATCTGTTTGAACTACATCTTCACCGATAATCCACACAGCTTTTACTTCTTTGTTAATTGCTGCATCAAAAATTTCTGGGATTTTCAATCCAGCTTTCGTTGGATGAACAACACCATATTTTTCAGTATAAAAATTTTGAATCTTTTCATCAGCAACAGGAAAATATCCAGCTCCTTGATGTGGTTGGCAACCCATATCAGCTGCTCCTTGAACATTATTTTGACCTCTTAATGGATTTACACCAACGCCAGCTCTTCCAATGTTTCCTGTTATCATAGCAAGATCTGCAATTAACATTACAGTTTTTGATCCTTGCTGCTGTTCAGTAACTCCTAAACCATGAAACTCCATTGAGTTTTTTGCAGTTGCATAAGCTATTGCAGCTTCTTTTACTTGTTGTTGATTAACACCAGCTACTTTAGCTAAATGATCAATGTCTAATTTTTTAATTTTTTTAACAAAGCTTTCAAAACCTTCAGTTCTACTTAAAATAAAATCTTCTTTATGTAATTTAGATTCTATGATGAAATATAACATCATATTTAAAACTGCCACATTTGTTCCAGGTCTTAGCTTAATATGATAATCTGCTAATTTAGCAACATCAGTTGTTACAGGATCTAAAACTATAAGTTTCTTACCTTTCATTACTTGTTGTTTAATTTTTGCACCAGTAACAGGATGTGCATTTGTTGGATTTGCACCAATTATTAAAAATAGATCAGCATGATAAATGTCTTCTGTGGAGTTTGTTGCGGCTCCTGTTCCAAATGTTTGTTGCATGCCCCAAGCCGTTGGTGAATGACAAATTCTAGCACAACAATCGATATTATTTGTTCCTATTGCAGCTCTAATCATTTTTTGAAAAACATAATTTTCTTCATTAGTACATCTTGCTGATGAAATTCCTGCAATAGCATCAGGTCCATTTTCTTTTATTATTTTTTCTAATTTATTTTTAATAAAATCATAAGCTTCATCCCACGATGCTTTTTCAAACTTTCCATTTCTTTTAATTAAAGGACTTCTTAATCTGTCTGCATGATCATAAAACCCAAACGCATATCTACCTTTTAAACAGGTATGACCTGCATTTACCTCAGTTTGTTTGGGAGTATCAATTGAAACAACCTTACCATTTTTTATTGATGCTTCTAAATTGCATCCCACTCCACAATAAGAACAAGTTGTTCTAACTTTTTCATCATAGTCAGCTGATTTAGATGCAAAAACATCTGATATAGCATCAGTTGGACAAGTATGTGCGCAAGCTCCACAAGAAACACAAGAAGAGTCACCAAACATTAAATCATTATCTGTTGTAATTTTGGAATCAAAGCCTCTTCCACTCATTGTTAAAACAAACGAACCTTGGATTTCGTCACATGCTCTTACACAACGACCACAATTTATACAATTATCTAAATTCATTCTCATATATGCATGAGAAGTATCTTTAGGGGTTCCTTTATGTTGTTTAGGTTTGTTATATCTATGGTTATTAATATTTAAATCATTAGCAACTGTTTGTAGTTCACAATTATTATTTACTTCACAAGTAGAACAGGTCATTGGATGATCTGTAAGAACGAGTTCCACAATATTTTTTCTTAACTTTGTTAAATCTTCATTTTGAGTAATTACATAAGATCCTTCAGTTACTGGTGTATGACACGAAGCAACTGTTCTTGTTGGGCCATCTTTTTTAAGAGCTACATCAACAGAGCAAACTCTGCATGCACCATAAGGAGCTAAATTTGGGTCATCGCATAAACTAGGAATTTCTTTCTCACCAATATGTTCCTTAACAAACTTTAAAACAGAAGTATGATCTGATTTAATTTCATGAGCTACACCATTAATGTATGCAAATTTATGGTTTTTGCCGTTTGATCCATTTTTTCTTTTTTCCATTATTCCTCTAAGCTTCCTGGTTTATATCAGCTTTAAATTCATGGGTAAAATACTTTAATATGTTTTGAATAGGCATTGGAATCGCTCCACAAAGAGCACATAAACTGCCTTTTTGCATAGTAATAAGAAGTTCGTTTAAAAGCTTCATTGGAATCTTATTCGTTTTATTAACAGCTTGGTCAAACATTTCTTTGCCACGATACGAACCTAGTCTTCCAGGAAAGCATTTTCCACAAGATTCTTCTGCAGAAAATTTAAATAAATGATGTATATACTCAATCATATTAAAATTTTCTGGAATACTCACAATACTGCCATGCCCTAACATAAAACCAGCATTAGTAAATTCTTGAAAATCTAAATTTAATTTTTCAACTTCTTCGATTGGAATTACACCACCCAACGGCCCTCCAACTTGCAAAGCTTTTACAGGTTCAACAAATCCACCACCGATATCGTAAATTATTTTTTTCATAGGAGTTCCCATATCTATTTCATAAACGCCAGGGTTTTTAAATAAACTATCTAAACACACAAGTTTTGTTCCTGCAGATTTGATATTACCTATAGATGAAAAAGACTTAGCTCCATGTTTTAGTATAGAAGCTATTGCCGCCAAAGTTTCCACGTTATTAACTACAGTTGGTTTTTTATACAATCCTTCAACTGTTGGAAAAGGTGGACGAACATCAACTTCAGCTCTTCTTCCTTCAATAGATGCTATCAAAGCAGTTTCTTCCCCACATATGTAGGCACCTTGACCAATACAAATAGATAAATCACAGGAGAAATCAGTACCTAAAATATTTTTACCTAGAAGATTTAATTTTTTTAATTCGTTGATTGTGCCATTAATGATCTCGATTGATTTTGGATATTCACCTCTAATATAAAGAACACCTTCGTCACTTCCTATAATATAAGCACACGCAATCATTCCAAATAGAACTTTAAGAGGTTGATCTTCCAAAAGATATCTATCAGAAAAAGCGCCCGAGTCTCCTTCGTCTGCATTGCATATCACATATTTTTTTTTCACTTTTTCTTTGCTACAAAAATTCCATTTCATCCCAGTTGGAAAACCTGCTCCACCTCTACCGCAAAGGTTTGATTCAGTTATAGTTTTAAGAGTATCTTGTTTATCTTTTTTTAAAGTTTGTAATAGTAATTTTTTAAATTTTTCAATAGATGATAAGTCTTCACCCATCAATATGCTTGTTGTTGCATGACTTACTGAATTAATATTTTTTTCATTTATCTTTTTTCCTTTTATAATTTCATCAATTTGATCAATGTCTTTTCCTGAATAATTGTAACCATTGTAATGAAAAGCTGTATTTTCGTAACAATGACCTAAGCAAAACATTTCTCCAACTTTATCTTTACCTAATTTATCAACTAACTTTTCTTTAAGCTCGTCTTGATTTCCAGCACACATACATGCGCTACCATTACATACCCAGGCTTTTTTTTTTTTATGCTCAGGTCTCAAAAATTCATAAAAACTTTCTGCACCATGTATAGTTGACATTCCAACATTATATTCATCAGCTAGTTGTTTAATCTCTTTACCATTTTTAGATTTGTTCGTTATATCAATCATTCGTTGAAATAGATTATTTTTAAGACCTTTTCTTCCAGAGAGTTTACTTATATTTTTTGACATATTAATTTATTTTTAAAATTCTATTTTCACCACAATATATATTAAAACTATCCGATTTAACAAAACCAATTAATGTCATATCAGACCGTTTTGCCAAATCTATAGCAAGACTTGTTGGTGCACCCACACCCATTAATAGGCCAATATTAGCCATAAGGCTTTTTTGGACTAATTCAAAACTTAATCTACCTGAGCAAGCTATAAATTGCTTCCTTGTATCAAAAATAGAATTTTTGAAACTGTGACCAATTACTTTGTCCAAAGCGTTATGTCTACCAACATCCTCTCTTATCACCAAAGGTTTTCCATCAGTATCAAAAAGTGCGCTTGCATGTATTCCTCCTGTTTTTGAGAATTCTGATTGGCTTTGTCTTAATATATTTGGAATCTGAGTTATTAGAGAGCTTTTAATTTTAGGATTATCTTTGTTTATTTTAGTTTTACAAATTATTTCCAATGAATCCATTGATGTTTTTCCACAAACACCACAACTCGAATTTGTTAAAAAATTTCTTCTAAGATGTTTAATATCTAGGTTTTCGCCGTTGTTTAAAGTGATTTGAATTTTATTTTGAATTTTAAATTTACCAACTTTATCACCTAAAAATTCTATTTTTTCTATTTCAGATGTTTTATCAACAATGCCTTCACAAAATAATAAACCGATAATTAAATCTTCATCATATTTGGGTGTTCGCATTGTTATTGAAATTGATTCATTTATCCACTCTCCTTTTTTTTTGTAACGCACTGTCATTTCCAAAGGTTCTTCAATAGAAACTAAATCACTTACAGCCGAAGGTATGTTTCTTTTATATTTTATAGTTTGGTACTTCGAATTCATATTTTAATACTATTAGAGGAGATGGATTTGAGCAATCTTTTAAAAAAATAAGATTATTATTTCCACGTAATTGGATATTTTCTTTTTAAAATTAAACTATTATATATTACGCCACCAATGATAATTGTTATTGCGCCTGCCATTATAGGGAATATTAAAAATGGAAATGAGACACCACCAATCATTACAGCAATTGGGTTTCCTCCAGCGGGTGGGTGGGTAACTTTTAAAGCAATCATAAGCGTAATCGCAATACCAACAGCCAACCCTATCGAGATAAAAGAAACTTCAAAGAATGTAACAAAAATAACTCCCACAGATGTAGTTAGTAGGTGTCCAAAAAAAATATTTTTTGGTTGTGCAAATTCGTTGCTAGGATAACCAAAAACTACCACTACTGTTGAGCCGAATGATGCAACCAACCAAAGTCCGTAGTTAGTATCAGACAAAAAAGATTCGTAAGTAATATATCCAAGTATTGTTATAGTTACTCCAGCTCCTATACCAGCTAATAAGGGTGGCCAACAAATTATTTTTTTTAAATTCACAATTATTTAATCACTTAATGCATCTACCGCAGCATTAATAGGCAATAATAAACATTCTTTTCTTGCGATATTATCATTGATCAATATATTATTAAAATCTTTCCAATCCTTACTAAAAGAAACTTTATTATCAAATGAATTTTTAGCTTGTTTGGCAAAATCTTTAATTTTATTAATAGATTGATTTTTTGAATTTCTAGATAGTAAGCTTACAGATGCTTGGCAGTAAATACAAGATTCACATTCATATTTAAAAGTTACCACTTTATTTTTTTTAACTATTAGATAAACCTTCATCTCATCACCACAAATTGCATTTTTAAGCTTTGAAAAATGAGTGTGGTTATCAAGCGTACCGTGATTTTCAGTATTTGAGGCTATTTTAATAATTTCTTTATCTATCATTTAAACTTTATTCTATTTTATTAAACACTTATAATTTGTTTCATGAACGAACACAATATACTTGGGTCAATACTTGCTGGGGGCAAATCCAAGAGAATGGGAGAAGATAAACTTTTTCTTAATTTAAACAATAAAACTCTTATTGAACATACGATTAATAAAGTAAAAAAATATTTTAAAGAATTGATTATAATAACTAATAAGGAAAATGAATTTTTTACAAAGAATAATTTAACAACAGTCAAAGATTGTATTGAAGGTCAACTCGGACCATTAGTGGGAATATTAACAGCAATGAAATGGGCAAAAGAAAATTCTCCCAAGTATTCGTGGATTGCTAGTTTCCCTTGTGACACACCTTTTTTTCCTGAAAACATTATTTCAAAATTTATTGAAGAATCAAAAAAAAAAGAATCTCTAATACTTTGCGCAAGCTCTCATGGCCGCAAACATAATATTTTTGGTTTGTGGTCCATAGATCTTTATGACAAACTCTATAATGACATAGTTAATAATAAGGTTAGAAAAGTTCAGGATTGGACAAAAGCAAATAATATAAAAAATTTAGAATTCGAATTTGTAGATTATGACCCTTTTTTTAACATAAATACTGCTGAAGATTTAGAGTTTGCAAAAAAATTAAGTTTAAAAATAAATAAATAAATAAATGGATAAAAATAATAAATTAGAAGACTCTTTGAATAAGATATTTTTAACATCAGTTTACAAAATGGTTGATGTTAGTAGCAAAGAAGTAACTCACAGAAAAGCATTAGCGACAGGTGAAATAATCCTAGGATCGCAGATCATTAAGCTTATTAAAGCTAAAAAAATGCCTAAAGGCGACCCACTATCTATTGCGGAAGTTGCGGGAATTAACGGAGTAAAAAAAACAAGTGAACTTATACCTCTTTGTCATCCATTACCTTTAGACCATATTTCTTTGCATACAGAAATTGATGAAAAAAGATATTCAATCATTGTTTATTGTTTGGTTTCAGCGAATTCTAAAACAGGTGTAGAAATGGAAGCTTTATCAGGAGTCAATGCAGCTTTGCTAGCTATTTATGATCTTTCAAAAATTGTCGAAGCCAACTTAAAAATTACTAATACAAAATTACTAGTTAAATCTGGTGGCAAAAAAGGTTTATGGATTAATCCAGATGGAATCCCAGATAAGATAAAAAACACATTAAATCTTTAAAATGATTCAATATAAAGAAGCTATTAACATAATAAAAAAAATTTCTTTAAAAATACTTAGTGAAAAAATTTCCGTTTTAAATTCAGTAAATAGAATTTGTGATTCTGACATTAGATCTCCCTCAGTCAATCCTACGCATAATAATACTGCATTTGATGGTTTTGCTGTAATAGCTAAAGAAACAAAAGGGATTTCAATAAAAAATCCAAAAAAATTCAAAATTATTAAAACTATTGCAGCAGGTGATAACCCCAAGATAAAAAATTATTTAAAAAATTCTGTAATAGAAATTATGACAGGGGGCTTAATTCCTATGCCATTTGACTCAGTTTTGGCTGTTGAAAAAGCTAAATACTTTCCAGCAAAGGGAAAACCAACTCATATTATAATTAATAGAGAAGTAAAAAAATTTTCATTTATACGATTTGCTGGGGAAGATTATCAATTAAAAGATTTGGTAGTTAAAAAAGGAGAGGTTATTCAACCAAAACATATTATGGCACTAACTACCCTTGGAATTAAAGATATTAAAGTTAAAAAAAAACCAAAAATAACTTTTCTTTCTACAGGCAACGAAATTGTAAGTTATAAATCTAAAAATGTATCGCCCTGGCAAGTACGAAATTCAAATAACCATTATTTTAAGTCATTTGGAGAAAGTTTATATTTTGAAATTATCGATGGCGGAATCGTAAAAGATAATAATCCCAGTAAACTTAAAGAAATTTTAAAGAATTTAAAAAAAACAGATACTGATGTGTTTGTAACTTCGGGTGCTATTTCTGCTGGAAAATTTGATTTTATTCCAGAACTTATAAACAAATTTAATTTTGAAAAATGTTTTAAAGGAGTAGCAATTAAACCTGGTAGACCAATAATGTTGTCAAAACTTAACAAAAAAAAAAAATTATTTTTTGGACTTCCTGGAAACCCTATTTCCTGCGCAGCAGGTTTCCGTTTTTTTATTTATCCATTAATTCGAAAAAGTTTAGGCATGAAAATAGAAAATAAGTTTACAGCTAAACTGAGCAATAAATATTTTAAGGTAAAAAGTTTCACACATTTTGTGCGGTGTTTTATGAAAATTAACAATAGAGGGTTAGTTCAATTGGAGGTTTTACAAGGGCAGCAATCAAATAGAATTAAATCATTTGTTAAAGCTAATTGCTGGGGAATATTTCCTGAAGGAAAAGATAAATTTAAAAAGGGCGACATTATTGAATGGGTGCCTTTAATTCCCAGTAGTTAGTTGTCTTTAATCTTCATAACCACCCTCAAGTTTTTTTAATGCTTCTAGTTTTTGTTCTCTAGTCATAATCCACCAATCTTGTAATTCTTGTTTAGTTCTATAACATCCAATACAAAATTCTTCTTCTTCATCATACGTGCAAATTTGGATACATGGAGATTCTACAGTTTTATCTACTTGTTTGTGTGTAAGTTTGTATTTCTTTTTATCTCCAGTTGTTTCTATCATTACTTTTATATAGCTGTTTTTTCTATTTCTCTCT
>CAJQRW010000045.1 GCA_905612415.1 uncultured Pelagibacteraceae bacterium | reverse complement strand
ATTGCCATGTAGACAATTAAATTTTTATACTTTTCCTGCTTCGCCAAGACAATAATTTTACTATTATTTTTTAAATTAACTCTGTAGAAATTTCTAAAAGATGCATCTGCTTTAATCTGCTCTATTTTAGATTTCATTAAATTTATATTTGTTCCATTTACCAAAACCCATTATATTAATGTTTCTGGCTTTGTTTGATTTTAAATATTTGAATTTTATTTCGATTCTATCTTTGGGCTTATTTTTGATTAACTCTGGCCACTCAATTATTTTAATATGATTTTCTAAAATTTCAAACATACCTAGCTCTAAAATATCATTATAACTTTTTAATCTATAAAGATCATAATGATGAATTTTAATTTTTTTAATGTCATAATCATATACTATATTGAATGTTGGGCTTAGTATTTCGCTTTTTTTAATTCTATTTTGAACTTCAAGCGTATTAATAAAAAATCTAACAAATGTTGTTTTGCCTGTACCTATCTCTCCATAAAGAAATATTACATCTCCTTCATTTATAATTTTGGAAAATTTCTTTGCTAATTTTTGAGTATCTTTTAATGAATTTAATTTCATTATACTACTAATTGCTAGTAGCGATAAGTATCCGGTTTAAATGGTCCTTTTGTATCCACACTTATATAATCGGCTTGCTCTTTTGATAATTTTGTAAGTTTTGCACCAACTTTGGCTAAATGAAGTGTAGCCACTTTTTCATCTAAATGTTTTGGCAATACATAAACTTTTTTTTCATACTTGTCTGAATTGTTCCAAAGTTCTATTTGTGCTATCGTTTGATTGGTAAAAGATGCACTCATAACAAAACTAGGGTGTCCTGTCGCACAGCCCAAATTAACTAGTCTTCCTTCTGCTAATAAAATAATTCTTTTTTTGTCTGGCTTTGTCACTTCATGAACTTGTGGTTTTATTTCATCCCATTTATAATTTTTTAAAGCCTCAACTTGAATTTCATTATCAAAATGCCCAATATTACAAAGTATTGCTCTGTCTTTCATATCTCTCATGTGATCTGCTGTAACAATATCCTTGTTGCCAGTAGCTGTAACTACTATATCTGCATCTTTTATAGCTTCATCCATTAAAACAACTTCATAACCTTCCATGGCTGCTTGTAGTGCGCATATCGGGTCAGCTTCTGTAACCATAACTCTTGCACCACTTTGTCTTAATGATGCAGCGCTTCCTTTTCCAACATCTCCAAATCCTGCAACTATTGCAACTTTTCCTGACATCATAACATCTGTTGCTCTTTTAATTCCATCAACTAAACTTTCTCTACAACCATACAAATTATCAAATTTAGATTTAGTTACTGAGTCATTAACATTAATAGCTGGAACTAATAATGTGCCTTGTTCTTCCATTTTTTTAAGAGCCAAAACTCCAGTTGTTGTTTCTTCTGATAAACCTTTAATTGATTTCATCATGTCTTTATAGTCTTTATGCATCAATGCTGTTAGATCCCCACCATCATCTAAAATCATATTTGCTTTCCAATCTTTTTTGCCTTCGATTGTTTGCTTGACACACCACCAATACTCTTCTTCAGTTTCGCCTTTCCAAGCAAAAACTGGTATTCCGACCTTAGCTATAGCTGCTGCAGCGTGATCTTGTGTAGAAAAAATATTACAAGATGACCATCTAACTTCGGCACCTAAATCAACTAGGGTTTCTATGAGAACTGCAGTTTGAATTGTCATGTGAAGACACCCAAGAATTTTTGCTCCTTTAAGAGGTGACTTGCCTTTGTATTCTTTTCTTAAAGCCATTAAACCTGGCATCTCAGTCTCAGCTATTGAGATTTCTTTACGACCAAAATCGGCTAAACTGATATCTTTTACTTTAAAATCTTGTGACATAATTTGCATCTATTTAACAATTAAATTAAAAATTATCAACTTATAGCTTAGGCTTTATCTATGCATAAATTGGCAATAGTACCTCAATTTTAGCTCCTTTCTTGCCATTATTGGAGTAATTGGAGGGTATAATTGAACCGCCATGTAATTCTATAATATTTTTTACTATATTTAGACCTAAACCTGAATGTTCACCAAACTTTTCCGGTCTATTGCTATAAAATCTATTAAAAATTTTATTAATGTTTTTTTCATTAAATCCAGGTCCTTCGTCTTTAATGGTCAATTGAGCATTTTTATTTTTAATACTAAAACTAACTGATATTTGGCTATTAGAGGGGCTAAATGAAACTGCATTTTCTAGAAGATTTGCTACAATTTGTTCAAGCTTACTTTCTACTCCCAAAACATTTAATTTCGATCTGTTTAGTTTAGAGTTATCTATATTTATTGTAATATTTTTATTTAAATTGGCTAAATCACTATTGAAATCCTCTACAACAGAACTTACAACATCGGACAAGTCAATTTTTATCATTTTGGCTCTTGATAAAGACGCTTCATCTTTTAACATTTGAGAATAGTCTGTAATTAATCTTTCAATTCTTTCTACATCATGACCTATAACTTTTATTAATTTTTTTCTTTTATCAGCATCAGATGTATTTTCTAAAACCTCTGAAGCTCCCTTTAAGGATGTTAATGGATTTCTTATTTCATGAGCTAAATCTGAAGAAAATCTTTCAGCTATATCTATCCTTTTATATAAATCTTCAGTCATTTCTGTTAAAGATCTAGACAATTGACCAACCTCATCTTTCCTAAAAAAATATTTTTCATGTTTATTAATTTTTTCATTTTTTTCTCTAATAGCTTTGGTATAAAGAACTAAAAATCTTATTGGTTTTAAAATATATTTATTTAAAAAAACTGAAAATATAAAAATAACAATTGCTACTGAAAAAA
>CAJQRW010000044.1 GCA_905612415.1 uncultured Pelagibacteraceae bacterium | reverse complement strand
AATCTTTGTTTTGAAAGACCGTCGCAGGCAAATCTAGTTTTGTCAGATATCCATTCTTCATTAATATCTTCGTTTACTCTTGGTAAAACTCTTTTAACCTCCCATCCATAACTATCTACTCTAATATTTGAGCCAACTGCATCCATAACGTCTATTGTTTCAGTTTTTTTTAATTCCCATGGTCTTGCTTCAAAAGCATAAGGTTTTGATGTAAGTGCACCTACGGGACACAAATCTATAACATTTGCTGATAATTCAGACTCCATTGATTTTTCTAAATATGTTGTAATCTCCATATCTTCTCCTCTTCCAATAGCACCTAATTCTGGTATTCCAGCTACCTCTGTCGCAAATCGTATGCATCTTGTGCAATGAATACATCTTGTCATTTGAGTTTTAATTAATGGACCCATTTGTTTTTCATTAACCTGTCTTTTGTTTTCTTTATATCTAGAAGTATCTTTTCCATAAAAAAGAGACTGATCTTGTAGATCGCATTCTCCACCTTGATCACATACAGGACAATCTAATGGGTGATTTGCTAATAAAAATTCCATTACACCTTTTCTTGCTTTCTCTACAACAGAAGTATTAGTTTTAATTTTCATTCCATCAGAAGCTGGCATTGCACACGAAGCTATAGGTTTTGCTGACTTTTCCATTTCTACTAAACACATTCTACAATTTCCAGCGATTGAAAGTTTTTCATGATAACAAAATCTTGGTATTTCTGCCCCTGCTAGTTCGCATGCTTGAAGAACTGTCATACCCTCTTCAAATTCTATTTCTTTATTGTTAACTGTAATTTTAGGCACTATCTTTCTCCAGAAGGTGCTGATCAATTAAATAAGGAATATTATTTTTTTTCTTTACTAAAGGTTCATCATGACTTCGTTTTTCAATCTCTTTTCTAAAATGTCGGAGTAAACCTTGTACTGGCCAAGAAGAACCTTCGCCAAAAGCACAAATTGTATGTCCTTCTATTTGTTTAGTCACATCATACAAAAGATCAATATCTTTATAAGAAGACTCGCCTTCAGCCATTCTTTCTAACATTCTCCACATCCAACCTGAACCTTCTCTACATGGGGTGCATTGGCCGCAACTTTCATGTTTATAAAACTTTGCGAGTCTTGCCATGCATTTAATAATATCTTGGTCTTTATTTATAACGATAATACCTGCTGTACCTAATCCACTTTTTGCTTTAATTAAAGAGTCAAAATCCATAGTTATTGTTTCACAAATGTTTTTAGGTAACATCGGCATTGAAGATCCACCTGGTATGACAGCTTGAAGATTATTCCAACCACCAACAACGCCACCAGCATGTTTTTCAATTAAATCCTTAAGAGGTATACCCATTTCCTCTTCAACATTACACGGGTTGTTAACATTTCCAGATATACAAAAAATTTTAGTGCCTGTATTTTTTGGCAAACCTAAAGATGAAAACCATTTTGCTCCTCTCATAAGGATTGTTGGAACTATCGCTATAGTTTCTACGTTATTAACTATAGTAGGACATCCGTACAATCCAACCAGAGCTGGGAATGGTGGTTTAAGTCTAGGTTGTCCTTTTTTTCCTTCTAAACTTTCTAACAAAGCAGTTTCTTCTCCACATATATAAGCACCAGCGCCATAATGAATATAAATATCAAGATTCCATCCAGAATCGCATGCATTTTTACCTATAAAATTTTTAGCATAAGCCTGGTTTAGTGCTTCTTGCAATCTTTGTCCTTCATTAAAATATTCACCTCTAATATAAATATAACATGTATGTGCATTAACAGCGTAGCTTGCTATTAAACATCCTTCAATTAATTTTTGAGGTTCAAATCTTAAAATATCTCTATCTTTACAAGTGCCTGGTTCAGATTCATCTGCGTTAATGACTAAATAATGTGGTCTTGAACCAACTTCTTTGGGGGCAAAAGAAAGTTTTAATCCTGTTGGAAAACCTGCTCCACCTCTACCACGCAATTCTGAACTTTTAATTTCGTTAATTATCCAATCTTTACCTTTAAGTATAAAATCTTTTGTTTTAGACCAATCACCTCTATTTATTGAGGAATCTATGTCCCAACCAAGATCATTATATAAATTTTTAAAAATTCTATTAGAGTCTTTAAGCATTTTTTACCTCTAACAATGTAGTTCTGGCATTTTCTGGAGAAGTATTTTTTCTATTTCGAGCAGATCCAGGAGGTGGAAGTTTATCATCCAAAATATTTTTAATAATTTCTTCAGCTTTTTCTTCATCTAAATCTTCATAGTAGTCACTATTAATTTGCATCATAGGAGCACTTACGCATGATCCTAAACATTCTACTTCTGTCCAAGAACAAATTTTATTTTCTGAAATTTGGTCTGGTTTTTCTGAAATATATTTTTTGCAAACGTCAACAATTTTTTTAGAGTCTCTGATCATACATGGTGTTGTGGTGCAAACTTGAATAAAATATTTTCCTACTGGAGTTAAATTAAACATCGAATAAAACGTAACAACTTCATAAACTTGCATATATGACATGCTTAATAATTTTGCTACATATTTTATTGCAATTAGTGGTATCCAATTATTATTTTGTTTTTGAACTAAGTATAATAATGATATGACCGCACTAGCTTTCTTTGTTTCTGGATATTTCTTTATTTCTTTCTGAAAAAGTATCAGGTTTTCTTCATTAAACTCAAAAGTCTCTGGTTGATGTTTAGATATTTTTTTTATGGTCATCTATCTACTTCTCCAAAAACGATATCTAAAGACCCTAGTACAGCAGGAACATCCGCTAGCATATGTCCTTTCAATAAATAATCCATTGCTTGTAAATGCGAGAATCCTGGGGCGCGTATTTTGCATTTATATGGCTTGTTACTTCCATCAGAAATAAGATATACCCCAAATTCGCCTTTGGGAGCCTCCACAGATGTGTAAATTTGACCTTCAGGAACTCTAAATCCTTCTGAAAATAATTTAAAATGGTGAATTAATGCTTCCATAGAATCTTTAAGATCAGCCTTTTTAGGTGGTGATATTTTCCCATCAATAGATTTCACAGGTCCTGATGGCATTTTTTTAATACATTCTATAATTATTTTAATACTTTCTCTCATTTCCTCCATTCTGCAAAGATAACGGTCATAGCAATCTCCATTTTTACCCACAGGAATTTTAAAATTAAGATCGTTATAACATTCGTATGGTTGTGATTTTCTTAAATCCCAAGCAACGCCAGATCCTCTTAACATTACTCCAGAAAAACTATGCTCTATAGCTTCTTGCTTAGTAACTATACCGATGTCAACGTTACGCTGTTTAAAAATTCTATTATCTGTTAAAAGTGTTTCTAAATCATCCAATACATTAGGAAAATTTTTACAAAATAAAATTATTTCATCACTCAATCCCATAGGTAAATCTTTATGAACACCACCTGGTCTAAAATAATTTGCATGCAATCTTGATCCAGATACTTTCTCATAAAATGTCATTAAAGTTTCTCTCTCTTCAAATCCCCACAATGAAGGTGTTAAAGCTCCAACATCTAATGCTTGAGTTGTTATATTGAGAAGATGACTAAGAATTCTTCCAATCTCGCAAAACAATACTCTAATATATTGAGCTCTTGCAGGAACTTCTATTTTCAAAAGTTTTTCAATAGCTAAAGCAAATGCATGCTCCTGGTTCATCGGGGCTACATAATCAAGACGGTCAAAATATGGTACAGCTTGTGTGTAAGTTTTATGTTCTATAAGTTTTTCAGTTCCGCGATGCAGTAATCCTATATGTGAATCAATTTTTTCAACGATTTCTCCATCTAATTCAAGTATTAATCTTAACACACCATGAGCGGCTGGATGTTGTGGTCCAAAATTTAAACTCATGGTTTTAGTTTTTTTAATCATTTTTTTTAGAACTATTTTTTTTTTCTACTTCTTGTTTAATGTACTTCGTTCCTTCCCAAGGACTTTCAAAATCAAAGTTTCTGTAGTTTTGGTCAAGTTTCACATTTTCGTAAATAACTTTTTTCT
This sequence comes from uncultured Pelagibacteraceae bacterium, assembly GCA_905612415.1. GTDB lineage: Bacteria > Pseudomonadota > Alphaproteobacteria > Pelagibacterales > Pelagibacteraceae > AG-414-E02. The sequence goes on along the minus strand of CAJQRW010000044.1, from coordinate 1,645 downwards.
TTTCTTCGCTATATCTAACTTCTGTGTGACCAGTTAATGGAAAATCTTTTCTTAAAGGATGTCCTTTAAATCCATAATCTGTAAGTATTCTTCTTAAATCTGGATGATCTTTAAAAGTAATACCATACATATCAAAAACCTCTCTTTCCATCCAATTAGCTGATGGAAAAATTTTTTCTAAGGATGGTGGTTGATCTTTTATATCAATATTTGCATTTACTATAATTCTTAGATTTTTTTCGTGGCTAAGTAACAAATAAACAATCTTAAATCTTTTTTCATTTTTAGGATAATCGACTGCTGTAATGTCAATTAATTGTTTAAATTTACACTTTTCGTTAGCTTTTAAAAATATAATTGTTTTTATAAGATCCTCAATTTCAATGTAAAGATAAAGTTGATCAAAATTAATTTCTGATTTCTTAATTGCTGTTGTTAATCCAGAGTTAACTATTTTTTCTAATTTATCTATAGTTGTAAACATTTTATCTTTCTAAACTACCTTCTCTTCTAATTTTTTTTTGCAATTGTAAAATTCCATAAAGAAGCGCTTCTGCTGAAGGTGGGCAACCAGGAACATATATATCTACTGGAACAATTCGATCACACCCTCTTACCACTGAGTAAGAGTAATGATAGTAACCGCCACCGTTAGCGCAACTACCCATTGATATTACATATCTTGGTTCAGGCATTTGATCGTAAACTTTTCTTAATGGAGCGGCCATTTTATTTGTTAAAGTGCCCGCAACAATCATTACGTCGGATTGTCTTGGTGAAGCACGAGGTGCAGCACCAAATCTTTCTAAATCATATCTAGGCATAGAGGCCTGCATCATTTCAACAGCACAACAAGCTAAACCAAAAGTCATCCAATGCAAAGATCCTGTTCTTGCCCAATTTATTAAATTTTCTGATGATGTTGTTATAAAACCTTTTTTACTAAAATCATTAGCAATTACTTTAAATTCTTCAGGTATTTTTTCTTGACTGTCTTTATAATTCATAATTTTAATCCCAATCAAGTGCTCCTTTTTTCCATTCATATACAAAACCTACTGTCAAAACAAAAAGGAAAATCATCATTGACCAAAATCCCAGTGAACCAATTTCACCTAATGAAATTGCCCAGGGAAATAAAAATGCAATTTCTAAATCAAATATAATGAACAAAATTGCTACTAGATAAAATCTGACATCAAATTCCATTCTAGAATCTCCAAATGCTTCAAAACCACATTCGTATGCAGAAAGTTTTTCAGGATCTGGATTTTTTGGTGAGAATAAAAAGTTTAAAACAATAAATGCAAAACTCAAAATAAGAGCTAAAAAAAGAAAAATTATGATTGATAAATAATCTTGCAAAAAAATAGTTAACATAACCAAGTATATAACATATTATTTTCAACATGAAGATGTGCGATTCTGACAAATTAATTTATTAACAACCACAAACTTAAGGAAAAGTGAGCATTAATCATTGTTTCTTAAAAAAAATTTAATTTCCTTTAATAAATTATATTTTTTTTTAATAAATTTTAAATTTAATGTTTTTGCAGCAAGCTTGTCACTTGTTTTATCACCAATCATAAAACTTTTATTTATATTTATGTTCCATTTTTTTATTGCTTTTAGAATCATTCCA
>CAJQRW010000043.1 GCA_905612415.1 uncultured Pelagibacteraceae bacterium | reverse complement strand
TATCTAGTTTAGGTGGATATGCATGGATTATCGGAGCAGCCTTAGGAACAGCGCTTCACTTAATGTTATCTGGCAAAAAATAAGATAATTTTTAATCTTTAAAATTAAACCCGCTACTTAATTGTGGCGGGTTTTTTTTATACTCTAAAATAATTTTTTCTTTATTGAATTTATGAATGATTAAGTTTTCTCCATTTCCTTTTCTATCTACTACTAAAAAGCTTGTATCTTCAGTTGAAATTAGAGGGAAATGCCAAATACCAGGTTTGTAGTTTATGCCCATTTTTGGAGGTATTATAAATGATTGAATTTTATTGATATCAGGAAGGTCTCCTGATGGAGCAACAAAACATAAAAAAGTTGTTTCCTTCATTGGCATAAAAGCTTGGCTACCCAATGGGTGTTTTTCCATCATATCAATTTTCATTGGGAAACTTCTTTTTAGAGCAGAAAAGATACTTATTATGGTTTTACCATCATTTAATGAGGTATTAACATTTGCTAAATTATCAAATCGTTTTGCGTATCCAGCATTTATATCTATTGGTTGAACATCATTTGAGCATATTAAATCACCATATTTTGCAAAATTATCTCTAGTAATAGCTACTGGTTTAATAACGGTTTCCATTAATCAACCTTTCCAAAAGCTCTAATTCTTGAAATGCCACCATCAGGAAAAATATTAATTCTTATATAATTAATTTTCTTATTTTTCATTAAACGATTTTTAAAATTATGTTTTTTATGTGCATGAAGTTTTACTTTATTCAAAAGCAGTTCCCATTTTTTAGACTTAGAAACAATAGAACTACTTTTAATTTTACCTTTTAGAAAAGAAGCTTGTAAAGAACATTTATCTGGATAATTACCTTTAAAATGATGTGTATCTATCTGAATTGTAGAAATTTTTCCTTCTGCAGCACATTTAATAATAAGCCAATCAAAATTTTTACCTCTACTTCTTCTTGTTTCCCACCCGTCGCCCATATTTTTTCCACTTCCTGGGGCAAGGATATTTTCAGCTCTACCGAAGTGTTCGTTATTACAAACTATAGGAGTAGCTCCATTTAATACCGAAGTAAGATTTATATTTTTTTTAGAAAAATTTTTTTTCACTTCCATAGATCCGTATATTCTTAATCGCGCCACACCACCATCAGGATAAATATTTAGTTTTATATGAGTAAAAATAGAATTATTATTTATCTTAAAGAAATGATGGCTATTAGGATTTGTAGTTTTTTTTTTTAAAATTGTAGACCATTTATAATTCCTACTAGGTATTTTTTTTTTGCAAAAACAGGCTTCCAAAGAAACTTTGCTAGGTTGGTTTCCATTAAAGTATGAAGTATCTATATCAACCTTACTTATTTTTCCAGGTTTGCCTAATTTTAAAATTAAATAATCATGACCTTTAGTTCTTTTTCTTCTGGTTTCCCAACCATCCATCCATTTTCCATGTTGATCAAAAACACCTTCTTTAAATACTGGTGGCCATGGATTTATAATTCTTTTTGCTGCTGCAAAAAATTCGTCAGTTTTATATACGACTTTAGTACCTAGACGCGATTGAGCTAAATCTATTAATCCGTTCAAAAAAATATATTTTTTTTTATTCATTAAGAAAATTATATATCTGAATAATTTTTAATCCAATGTTTTGCTATATCAATTCTTTTGCATATCCAAACGTCTTCATGCTTTTTAACGTATTGGAGAAACCTTTTTAGAGATTGAATTCTTCCTGGCCTCCCTATTAATCTGCAATGTAGTCCTAAAGACATCATTTTTGGTTTAGTGCTACCTTCAGTATACAATGCATCAAAGCTATCCTTAAGATATGTGTAAAATTGATCGCCACTGTTAAATCCTTGACTAGTAGCAAATCTCATATCGTTATTATCTAGTGTATAAGGAATAATTAATTGTTTTTTATTTTTACGATTTTCCCAGTAAGGTAAATCGTCACTATACGAGTCACTATCATATAGAAATCCACCTTCTTCTATCACCAAATCTCTAGTATTTGGACTGCAACGTCCTGTGTACCAGCCCAACGGTCTTCACCCAAATATTTTTTTAAT
>CAJQRW010000042.1 GCA_905612415.1 uncultured Pelagibacteraceae bacterium | reverse complement strand
ATGTCAATCCGTGTCCAGCATGGACATGCAATCCTATATTGTGAGCAAATTTTGCAACTTTTTTAATCTTTAAATATTCTATCTCTCTTCTTTTTTTAATATTAAATACGTTACAAAATTTTCCTGTATGAATTTCTATGCCATCAGCTCCACATTTTTTTGCCAGTTTAATATCAGAAATATTTGGATCAACAAACAAGGTTACTCTTATGTTGTTGCTTTTTAACTTTAGAATCATTTTTTTAAGAAAATTATATTTTTTTTTAATATTTAACCCCCCTTCAGTAGTAAGTTCTGCTCTTTTTTCAGGAACTATACAAACAAAGTTAGGTTTATTTTTTAAAGATAATTTAAGCATTTCGTTTGTCGCAGAGATTTCTAAATTAACAGGAATATTAATTTTTTTAATAATATACTTTAAATCTGAATCTCTTATATGTCTTCGATCTTCCCTTAAGTGCAATGTAACAGAATCTCCACCACTTTTTTTAACTATACTAGCTGCTTTAAGTGGTGCTGGATATTCTTCACCTCTAACATTTCTTAATGTTGCTACATGATCAATGTTAACACCTAAACGAATCCTGCTCATTTAACAAAATTTCTACTACCTGGTTTTTGTGGTGCAATTTTTTTTAAATTATCTGGAATTTCTTTTTCTCGATAAGTGGTAATTGAAAATTTAATTTGAGAAATTATTTTATCTTTAATTAAAAGCTTCTCATCAGACCTATCTATAATGCAGGCATAACCTAGAAGATTAGCTTTGTTTATATTTATCAACTTAGAGCATTCTAATGCAGATTTTCCAGTCGTTATAACATCCTCAACAATAACAACATTTAAATTAGGAAGAATTTCAAAACCTCTTCTTATTATCATCTCACCATCAGTTCTTTCGGCAAATATTGTTTTTTTCTTTAGCTGTCGTCCAATTTCGTAACCAACAACTATTCCACCAATTGCAGGAGATAGTATAAGATCAACTTTTTTAAATTCATTAATAATTTTCTCCGATAGAGATTTACATATAATTTCTGCTTTATCAGGATTGCTTAATAATTTTGCACACTGGATATATTTATTGCTATGCAAACCTGAGGAAAGGATAAAATGTCCCTCTTGTAATGCGTTAGTTTCTTTTAAAATTTTTAAAGATTCGTTGTAAGAAAGCATTTTTTTTTCTATGTCTAATAATTTTAAATTTATAATTTTTTAATTTTAGTTCAGAAATTAATTCAGTATATTTTTTTAAATCCTGTACTTGTATATCAAATATAAATTCTAAATAATCATTCTTTTTAGATACTATTTCCATATTTATAATATTACACTGGTGAATACCTATCAAACTACTCACTTCACCAAGTTTTCCAGGTATATTTGGAATTTTAATAGAAAGACCAGTTAAATATTTTTTATCTTTTTTAACATTTAAATTAGCTGTGTTCTGCCAATGTCTTCTTATTGCAGCACGAGCTTTTCCTGTTTTTGCTATTTGATGCCAATGTAAAGATGGTGAACCTTTTTTTGATATAAGAATTTTTACTAAATCACCATTTCGTAATATGCTTTGCATTGGATAAGTTTTGCCGTTTATTTCGCATCCTACAGCAGTATTCCCAATGTTTGTGTGAACAGCGTATGCAAAATCAATTGGCGTAGCATCTTTTGGTAATTTAATAACTTCACCATAGGGAGTAAAACAAAAAACACTATCCTGAAACATTTGTAATTTTGTATATTCAAAAAAATCTTTTGGAGTTGTTCCTTTCTCAATTATTTCAACTAGATCTCTTAACCAATCGTATTCTTGTAAAGTGAATTTATTTAATTTTTCTGAAGATTTATAAAGCCAATGTGAGGCAATACCTCTAGCAGCAAAATCATGCATTTCTTGAGTCCTAATTTGAATCTCAACTTTTTCATTAAGTGGACCAATAATAGCTGTATGTAAAGATTTATAATTATTAATTTTTGGTGTAGAAATGTAATCTTTAAATTTTCCTGGTATTGTTGACCATTTGGTGTGAAATATTCCTAATACCTGGTAACATGTTGCTAAATCTTTAACTATTATACGAAAACCTATTACATCTGTTAATTGTTCTAATGAAACTCTTTTAAACTGCATTTTTCTCCAAATAGAAAATGGGGTCTTTTCCCTTCCGACTATTATCGACTTAATATCTTTTGTTTTTAACATTTTTGTGAAGTTATTAGAGATTTGTGAAAAATTATTTTCTCTACTAGTTTTATTTAAAGAAAGTCTATCCACAATTAATTTTCTTGCTCCTGGATTTAGTTCAGCAAAAGATAAATCTTCTAACTCGTCTCGTATATGATTCATCCCCATTCTGTCTGCGAGCGGAGCATAAATTTCCATTGTTTCTTTAGCTATTCTGCTTCTTTTATTTAAATCAGTTATAGATATTAAGGTTCTCATGTTATGTAATCGATCAGCTAATTTAACTAATAAAACTCTTATATCTTTTGATGTAGCTAAAATTAATTTTCTAAGGTTTTCAGCTTTTGAATTTTGTGTGGCTCTACCTTCTAACTTTGAAATTTTAGTTACACCTTCGACTAAATCAGCAACTTCGCGACCAAACTCTTTTTCAACAGTTAAATATGTAGTTTTTGTATCTTCAATTGTGTCGTGAAGTAAACCTGTAGCAATTGTTGCGCTATCAAGTTTTAAATCAGACAAAATGTCGGCAACAGCAACAGGATGGATTAAGTATGGGTCTCCAGAATCTCTTTTTTGATTTTTATGAGCATTTACAGCAAATGTGTATGCTTTTAATAAAGTTTTGTGATTTAAAAATGGATTATATACTTTAACTTTTTTAATTAATTCTTCTTGATTGAGCATTTAAAAATTATATCAATAATTTTATATCTTTAATATAGAGTTTTTATCTTCATTAGAAAGGTTTTCTATCAAATTATCAATAGACTCATCACTAATTGGATGTTTCCATTTTGGTGAAATTTCTTTTAATGGAAATAAAACAAAATTTCTAAACTGAAGGTTTTTATGAGGAACAACAAAATTTAAATTTTCACATTTAAATGTTATATTTTTTCTATCAAAATCTATTATATCTATATCACAGGTCCGTGGATCATTTTTTTTAAATCTCTTTCTTTCTAATTTTTCTTCAATAGAAAGTAAAATTGAAGCAAATTTCGATGGTGTCAAAGTTGTCGAGACCTTTATAA
>CAJQRW010000041.1 GCA_905612415.1 uncultured Pelagibacteraceae bacterium | reverse complement strand
ACGAAAAAGAAAGCAAAGTATATAAAAAGTTTAAAAATATCTTTTCTGATGTTGAGTTGCTTGAAGTGAAAAAGGAAGACTAAATTATGAAAAACTTTACTGACTTAATATCCCAAGCAAAAGAAATGCAAGAAAAAATGAAAGAAACACATGAAATGCTTAAAAAAATAGAAGTAGAAGGAATTTCAGGAGGTAGCGCCGTTAAAGTAATTATGAACGGTGAGGGAGAACTCAAAAAAATTACTTTTGATGATGATTTGTTTAAAGAATCCAAAGAAATTTTTGAAGATCTAATAGTTGCTGCGCATAATGATGCTAAGTCTAAGCTAAAAGCTAAAACTTCTGAAGAAATTTCAAAAGTTACAGGTGGAATTGATTTACCACCTGGTTTTAAGTTTCCAATTTAAGGAAAAAATGACTGAAGATAACGTAAAAGAAATAGAAGACTTAATTAAAATCGTATCAAAACTGCCTGGGTTGGGTCCTAAATCTTCAAGAAGGATTGTATTGAAGCTTATAAACAATAGAGAAGAAATAATTAAACCTCTTACAAATACTTTGGTTCAAGTTTATAAAAATGTAGTGCGTTGCAAAACCTGTGGAAATCTAAAGTCGTTGAATTCTGATTGCTCATGTTCTTCTAAAAAATATGACCAAATTTGCGTTGTAGAAAACATTGCTGACATGTGGGTTATAAAAAATAGCGGGATATATAAGGGTCATTACCATATTTTAGGTGGAACCTTACCTTCATTTGAAAACAAAAGTAATAATAATGGATTATTAGTCGATTCGTTAATTGATAGAGTAAAGAAAAACTCTGTTAAAGAAGTTATATTAGCTACAAGTGCTAGTATTGAAGGCGAAACTACTTCGCATTATATATCTGATAGTTTAAAAAATTTAGAAGTAAAAATTACAAGGCTTGCCAAGGGTGTGCCCGTAGGTGGAGAAATAGAATTTTTAGATGATGGAACTTTGTTTTCAGCTTTTAAATACAGAAATCCTATAGCTAAAGATTAAATTTTTTTCAGAAGTCTATTGAAATGCAAAATTGGCTCAGTGTAGCCTGAAGGCTGATTTCTTCCATAAAATACTAGTTCACAAGCAGCTTTAAAGGCAACAGATTTATCGTAATTATCAGACATGGTTCTATAAGAAGAATAGCCTTTTAGAGCAGGGTCCCTAATATTTTGTTTATCGACAACTTTTGCCATTTTTTTCATCGTTTTTAGAACTCTTTCTCTACTACAAACCCCATGATGAAGCCAATTTGTAATATGTTGTGATGAAATTCGTAAAGTTGCGCGATCTTCCATCAAACCAACATTATTAATATCAGGAACTTTTGAACAACCCACTCCTTGGTCTATCCATCTAACAACATAACCCAAAATACCTTGTGCATTATTTTCTAATTCTTTAGCAATTTCTTTTATTGACCAATCTGGTCTGGCAGCAATTGGAATAGTAAGAATGTCGGAAATTTTTGCAGAAGTTCTATTTTTTAACTTATTTTGTTCACTAAAAACATCTACTTGATGATAATGCAAAGCATGAAGAGTTGCTGCAGTTGGTGAAGGAACCCAAGCACAATTAGCGCCAGATTTAGGATGGTTTATTTTTTGAAAAACCATATCTTTCATTTTATCAGGAGCGGCCCACATACCTTTTCCAATTTGTGCTATACCCGAGAATCCACAAGCTAAACCAACATCAACATTATTATTTTCATATGCAGCAATCCATTTAGAAGCTTTCATATCTCCTTTTTTAATCATTGGCCCAGCTTCCATTGAGGTGTGCATTTCGTCGCCAGTACGATCTAAGAAACCTGTATTGATAAAAACAACTCTATTTTTTACAGCCCTAATACATTCTTTTAGGTTTACAGTTGTTCTTCTTTCTTCGTCCATTATTCCAATTTTGATTGTGTATTTTTTTAACTTTAAAACTTTTTCGACTTTCTCGAATACCAGGTCAGTAAATGCAACTTCATCAGGTCCATGCATTTTTGGTTTTACGATATAAACCGACCCTGTTCTTGAATTTCCTTTCTTTTTAAAGTCATGTATACATGCTGCGGTTGTTATAAAAGCATCCATTATGCCTTCTGGAATTTCTGAACCATCTTTTAATAAAATAGAAGAGTTGGTCATTAAATGACCTACGTTTCGATTTAGCATTAAAGCTCTTCCGTGCAATTTAATTTTATTTCCGTTTGGAGAAATATATTTTCGGTCAGAGTTTAGCTGTCTTATAAATTTCTTCCCTTTTTTTTGCATTTCAGATTGTAGATCGCCCTTCATTAATCCAAGCCAATTTCTATATCCAAGAACTTTGTCTTCAGCATCTACTGCGGCAACAGAGTCTTCATGATCCATAATTGTTGTTATGGCCGATTCTAAAATTACATCATGTATTGCAGCTTTATCTTGATTTCCTTCAGGATTGAAAACTTCAAGTATACCATCTGGATCAAACGTAATGTCTATATGAAGGTTATTATTTATAAACAAAAGTGAATTTAATTTATTTGATTTTTTAGAATACCCTAAAAATTGTTTAGGATTTTTTAATTTTAAATTTAGTTTATTATTTTCAACTTTGGGGGTTTTTGAAAGTTTTTTCCAACTACCTTTTTCAAGAGGAATATATAGATCTAAGATTTCACGGGCATACTTTATTACCTTTTCACCTCTGATATAATTGTATTTTTTTCTACGTTCTGCACCATTGGTTTCTGGAATTACATCAGTTCCATATAAAGCATTATACAAGCTTCCCCATCTTGCGTTAGCAGCATTTAAAGCATACCTTGCGTTCATTATAGGAACAACTAGTTGTGGACCTGCAATTGTAGAGATTTCATTGTCTACATTTGATGTTTTAATTTGAAATTTTTTACCCTCTTTTTTTAAGTATCCAATTTCCTTTAAAAATTTTAAATATTTTTTATCATTAATTTTTTTCCCTCTCTTATCTCTATGCCAAATATCTATTTTTTTTTGTAGGATTTCTCTAAGCTCTAGAAGATTTTTATTTTTTGGGGTTAAATCATGAACACATTTATCTAAGCCGTTCCAAAATTCTTTCTTAGAAATACCTGTACCTGGCAGCAGTTCTTTATTAACGAAGGTTAATAATTCAGAAGCAATTGATAATTGTCCAAGGGAAACATATTTTTTTGCCATATTTATGTATATTATATATATAATAAAAAATATGAAAAGTTATTTAGAATTTGAACACAATATAAAAGATCTAGAAAAAGAGTTAGAAAAGTTAAAAGATCCTTTTAATAAAGAAGGCTTGTCTGAGGTTGAAACAGATAAAATATCTAAAATCCAAGAAGAAATTGATGATAAATTGAAATCTCTATATGCGAACCTTAACGCATGGCAAACGACACAAGTTGCCAGACATGAGGCAAGACCCAAAGCAAAATTTTTTATAGAAAATTTATTTACTAATTTTATTAATTTATCTGGCGATAGACATTTCTCTGAAGACGAGTCTGTTTTAGCAGGATTTGCAGAATTTGAAGGTAGATCCGTTTTATTAATAGGACAAGAAAAAGGAGAAAATCTTGATACAAGATTAAAGAGAAATTTTGGAATGATGAGACCTGAAGGTTACAGAAAATGTATAAGATTAATGAAGATTGCAGATAAATTTAATATTCCAGTTATAACTTTTGTTGACACGCCTGGCGCATACCCGGGAATAGGTGCCGAACAAAGAGGTCAAGCCGAAGCAATTGCAAGTTCGATAGAGTGTTGTATGTCACTCAAGGTTCCGATAATTTCTATTATTATTGGCGAAGGAGGATCTGGTGGGGCTATTGCGTTAGCTTCAGCAAACAAGGTATTAATGTTAGAAAATGCAATTTATTCCGTTATATCGCCAGAGGGTTGTGCTTCTATATTGTGGAGGGACCCAAGCAAATCTTTAGAAGCAGCAAATGCAATGAAGTTGACAGCAAATGAGCTTTTAAAAATGAAAATTATTGATGAAATAATAAAAGAGCCAATTGGAGGCGCTCACCGAAACAAGGAAAGTGTTATGTTTTCTACTAAGCAAGTATTAATAAAATACTTAGATGAATTTACAAATTATACTAGAGAAGAAATAGTCAACAAAAGAAAAGATAAGTTTTTAGAAATTGGAAAACAAAAAACGTTTACAATATTCCCTAGGCAAGTAAAATGGATTGCAAAAGATAGTTCTTTTGTGATTATTAAGGATATTTTATTTAAGTTTCGCAAAAAACTGATAATTATAGGTCTATTTATATTAGTTGGAATTTTAGTTTTAATTTAAAAACTATAAAGAACCATGACAATGCTTGTATTTCTTTTGTGAGCCACAGAAGCATGGTTCATTTCTTTTCATTTTTCTTTCTGGAATATTTTTGTAATCATTTAAACTTTTCTTCTGCTCAGGTTTAATAGCCTCAGCTACTTTTTCTGTATCCAATTCAAGATTATTTAAAAATGTAATAAAATCAATTTTAATCTTATATAATAGACCTTCAAATAATTTAAAGGCCTCTCTCTTAAATTCTTCTAATGGATCTTTTTGAGCATAACCTCTAAGCCCCACTACTTGTCTCAAGTGTTCAAGATACTGCAAATGTGACCTCCATAAAAAATCAACAGTTTGTAAGAATATTCTTTTTTCTAGTTCACGGTTTATTTTTTCGGTTATTTCACCACTTCTTTTTTTTCTAAATTGTTCAAATTTGCTTTTAACTGTATTTTCAAATTCTTCATTTTTTAAATTTGTTAATGTAGACAATTCTTCTAGTTTAAAGATTTTTCCTGTTATAGGTTTAATTTTTTTTATGAATTCGTTAGCTTTATTGTCTCTAATATAAATAGTTTTTTCATCTGAAAAATCTTTTATTAAATCATCTGTAAATGCATTTATTACTTCACTAATATTATCTGACTTTAGAATTTTTTTTCTTTGCTCAAAAATAACTTGTCTTTGATCATTCATCACATCATCAAATTTTAATAAAGTTTTTCTAATATCAAAATTTCTTGCTTCCACTCTTTTTTGTGCACGTTCTAAAGCTTTATTTATCCAAGGGTGGTCTATTGATTCTCCTTCTTTTAAGCCAAATTTTTGCATTATATTGTCTATAGATTCAGACCCAAATATTCTCATCAAGTCATCTTCTAAGCTTATATAAAAAATTGATTTTCCCGGATCTCCTTGTCTTCCAGATCTTCCTCTTAATTGGTTGTCTATTCTTCTGCTTTCATGTCTTTCGGTTCCTATTACAAACAATCCACCATTTTTGATTACATCACTTTTTTCTTTTAAAATAAAATCTTTGTTTTCTTTTAAATCTTTTTTTTCTAAATAATTTAAATTACCTCCTAGTTGTATATCCGTTCCTCTTCCAGCCATATTGGTTGCTATTGTGACAGCATTTAACTTACCAGCTTCTGCAATTATGCTTGCCTCTTTTTCATGCTGTTTTGCGTTTAGGATATTGTGTTTAATTTTTTTTTCTCTAAGCATTGAGGAAATTTTTTCAGATTTTTCTATACTTGTAGTTCCTACTAAAACTGGTTGATTATTTCGCTTACAATTTTCTACCGTTTCTACTATTGCTTTATATTTTTCTTTTGCAGTTCTATATATTTGATCATTTAAATCAGCCCTTATCATTAATTTATTTGTTGGTACTGAAATAGTTTTTAATTTATAAATATCATAAAATTCTTCTGCTTCAGTCATAGCTGTCCCAGTCATGCCTGACAGTTTGTCATAAAGTCTAAAATAATTTTGATAAGTGATAGAAGCTAATGTCTGATTTTCACTTTGGATTTCAACATTTTCTTTAGCTTCTAGAGCTTGATGTAAACCATCAGAGAATCTTCTACCTTCAAGTGTTCGTCCTGTAAACTCATCTATTAATTCTATTTGATTATTTCTAACAATATAATCTGTATCTTTTGAAAATAATTTGTTAGCTCTTAATGCCTGATTGATATGATGAACTAAATTTATATTTTGTGGGTCATAAAAATTATTATTTTTGAGTAAACCATAAGTTTTAGATAGTTTTTCAATTTTATTTATACCTTCTTCAGACAATAAAACATTTTTATCTTTTTCATCTATTTCATAATCATCTTTATTAAGTTCTTTTATAAATTTATTACATACATAATATTGATCTGATTTATCCTCTGTTGCCCCGGAGATAACTAGAGGTGTCCTTGCTTCATCGATAAGTATACTGTCAACCTCATCCACAATACAAAAAAAGTGGTCTCTTTGAACCATTTCTTCTACACTATATTTCATGTTATCTCTTAAATAATCAAAACCAAATTCATTGTTAGTTCCATAAGTAACATCGCAATTATAATTTCTCTTTCTTTCTGAATCATCCATATCATTAGTTATACAACCCACAGACAAACCCAAAAATTTATATATTTGACCCATCCATTCCGAATCTCTCTTTGCTAAGTAATCATTTACAGTTACAACATGTACACCTTTGTTCATTAGTGAATTTAAATAGACTGGTAGGGTTGAAACTAAAGTTTTTCCTTCTCCGGTTTTCATTTCTGCTATTTTACCCTGGTGAAGAATGATTCCACCCATCAGTTGAACATCATAGTGACGTTCTGATAGAACTCTTCTTGATGCCTCTCTAACGCAGGCGAAAGACTCTGGAATCAAATCTTCTAATTTTTTTCCATCCTTAACTTTATTTTTTAATTCTTTAGTTTTGTTAAGGAAATCTTCATCGGACATTTCTTGGACTTTTGCTTCAAATTCATTAATTTTTTTGACAATTTGCTGCAATTGGCCAATTTCTCTTTGGCTTGCATTTCCTACAAATTTGCCGATAATCTTACTGATACTAATCATAAATAATTTTTTTTTTGCAATATAGTATAAATTATATTAATTCAATTGTGACTTATATAACTACTAATAATAATATTTAAATAGATATGACTTTAAATTTAAAAAATTTACTTAATCCCAAAGTTAAAATGTCAAAAATGGGAGAATTTCAGGAACTACAACCTATAGATGGGCTTGAAATATCTGCCGTATCTGCTGACCTTTATGGTGATGGAAGAGACGATTTAGCTTTATTTTATTTTAAAGATGGTGCTAATTTTGGGGCAGTTTATACCACATCGAAAGTTACTTCAGCCAGCATTAACTGGAATGTAAAATTAAAAAGACATTTTGTGAAAGCTCTTATGATTAATACAAAAAATGCCAATACATTTACAGGCACAAAAGGTGCCCAAGGATTAAAAGAAATAGCTCAAACTTTGTCTAGAACACTCACAATAAAGTCTTCTCAAAACCCTAAAGGAGTAAATGAAGTTATAAAGATAACAGATTTACTTTTTGCTTCTACAGGTGTGATCGGTGAAGAATTTCCATATTTAAAAATTAAAAATACAATTCCAGAATTAGTAAAAAAATTAAAAACTGAACAAAATAAATTTGTATGGTTTAAAGCAGCCAGCGCAATAATGACTACAGATACAAGACCCAAGGTAGCGTATGAAGAATGCAAAATGGGAAATAAAGTTATTAAAATTTCTGGAATCGCAAAAGGATCAGGTATGATTGCTCCTAATATGGCTACTATGTTGGCATTTATTTTTACAGACGCAAATATTCCTTCAGTTTTTTTAAAAGCAATTTTAAAAAAAGTTACTGTAACAACATTCAATTCTATTACTGTTGATAGTGACACTTCAACAAATGATATGGTAGGTTTATTTGCAACAGGGAAAGCGAAAAATTCAAAAATATATAACGTGCTAGATCCTAAATTGAAAGATTTTGAAACAGCTTTGCATAAATTATGTTTAAATCTTGCTAAACAAATTGTAGTAGATGGTGAAGGAGCGAAAAAGTTTATTACCATAAGTGTAATAGGAGCTAGATCAGGAAATATGGCAAAAAATGTTGGTTTCTCAATTGCAAACTCTCCTTTATTTAAAACAGCTATTGCTGGCGAAGATCCAAATTGGGGAAGAATCGCAATGGCAATTGGTAAGTCGAAAGAAAATATTATTCAAAATAAGTTACAAATAAAAATTGGAGATTATTTAGTTGCAGAAAATGGTAAGGTTGCAAAAGATTATGATGAAAGTAATTTAAAAGAATATATGAAATGGGAATCTATCAATATTGAAGTTAATTTAAATATAGGAAATGCAACACATACTGTCTATACATGTGATTTTACGCATGATTATATTGATATAAATACTGATTATAGAAATTAACACTTTTTTTAAAACTAAAATTTATTAATATTACAACTAATGATTAAATATAGCTTATCTTGCGATTGTGGAAAAATATTTGACAGTTGGTTTTCTAGTTCGTCAGAATACGAGAACTTGCGGGAAAAAAAACTCATAAGTTGTATTTTCTGTGAATCAAGTTCAGTAAAAAAATCAGTCATGAGTCCAAATTTACTTAGCAAAACAAATAAAATAGATAGCAAAACTAAATTTCAAAAAGATATAAAAAAGCAAATTATAGGATTTAAAAAATTTATTGAAAAAAATTGTAAAAATGTAGGAGAAGATTTTCCTAGAGAAGCAAGAAGCATCCATTATGATAAAAAAAAATCACAAGGTATATATGGAAAGGCTACACCAAAAGAAACTGCAGAATTAATAGATGAGGGTATAGAGGTAGCAACTATTCCATGGATAGATAAAACAGAAAATTAGTTTCTTAAAAAAGTCGAAATATAATTAACTGATGTATCTTTACTTTCCAACCACTTTTTAGACAATAAATTAAAATTCATTCCTACAGTATCTTCAATTTTAAAATTATTATTTGTAGCAATATCTTCTAATTCCGCAGGTGTTAAAAACTTGTCCCAGTCATGCGTTCCTATAGGCAGCCACCTTAAAATATATTCAGCACCTAATATAGCGAACATATATGATTTTAAATTTTTATTTATTGTAGCTACAAACATAATTCCATTTTTATTTATTAATTTAGAACAATTTTTTATAAATAAATCGACATTGGGAACGTGCTCGACAATTTCCATATTTAAAATTACATCAAATTTAACATCAAAATTTAATTGTTCTGGCAGGCAGCAAACATAATTAATATCTAAGTTCATTTCTTTAGAATGAGACTTTGCAATAGTAATATTATTTTTTGAAGCATCAATTCCAGTTATGTTAGCTCCAAGTCTACATAATGGTTCGCATAGCAATCCACCGCCACAACCTATATCTAGTATTTTTAATCTTGTAAGTGGTTTTTCTTTATCTTGATTAAGGGAGAAGTGTGAAATTAATTTTTCTTTAATAAATTTAATCCTTGCTGGATTAAAAAGGTGCAAAGGCTTAAATTTTCCATTTGGGTTCCACCATTCCTTAGCCATCCTTGAAAATTTTTCTATTTCTTTTTTATCTACTGTGCTCGACATAATAATAATTTAGATATACTTGTACATTTTTGCAATTAAGAGTATTTATTATTAAATATTATATAAAGTAAATAAGATATTTTATCATGAAAAGATTAGTACTTAAGTTTGGAGGAACTTCTGTTGGAAGTATTGAAAAAATTAAAAATGTTGCTAACATTATAAAAGAAGAATTTAGCAAAGGTAGAGAAATTATTGTTATTGTTTCTGCAATGTCAGGCGTTACTAATGATTTAAAAAAAAAATCAAATTTAATTAGCGAAAATTTTGATGATAAAGAATTAGACGTGTTACTTTCTTCAGGTGAGCAAGTTTCATGCTCACTTTTGGCAGGAGCTCTTATAGATCTTGGTCTTAAAGCAAGATCTTGGCTTGGTTGGCAAATACCGATTGTTACAAATATTAATTATAATTCCTCGCAAATTCTAAAAATAAAAACAGAAGAAGTTTCAAAATTTATTTCAAATCAAGGAGTGGCTGTAATCGCTGGCTTTCAAGGAATTTCATTTGAAAATAGAATTACTACGCTGGGTCGAGGAGGTTCTGATTTATCAGCAGTTGCTTTAGCAAAATTTTTCAAAGCAGATTCATGTGAAATTTTTACGGATGTAGATGGTGTGCTTACAACGGATCCCTCAATAAACAATAAGGCAAAAAAAATTGATAAAATTTCTTACGAAGAAATGTTAGAAATGGCATCCTTGGGAGCTAAAGTAATGCAGCCAAGTGCGGTGCAAGCATCAATGATCGATGATATTTTAATCCATGTAAGATCTACTTTTTCAAAAAAACCTGGCACAAAAATAATCTCAGAGAATGATATTGATTATAAAAAAACAGTAACCGGCATAGCTTATTCAAAAAATAATGCTAAAATTTCTTTAGTTGGGGTTGTTGATAAGCCAGGTGTTGCAGCTGATGTTTTTGAACCTATAGGCAGCAATAATATAAATATTGATATGGTTATACAAAATACTTCTTTAGACGGGAAAACAGCTAATATAACTTTTACTATCAAGCAAGAAGAACTAAAAAAAACACTTAATATAATTGAAAAAAATAAGAAAAAAATAAATTACCAAAAGATTACGCATGATGGTAGACTTGCTAAAGTATCTATTATTGGGGCAGGAATGATAACAAGTCCTGGAGTAACTCATATGATGTTTAGATCTTTAGCAAATGAAAAAATAAATATTTTAGCAATTTCAACTTCTGAGATTAAAATTTCAGTTCTAATTGAAGAAAATCTAACTCAAAGAGCTGTAAAGGTGTTACATGAAGCTTTCGGACTTAATTAAAAATGAACGTAAGACCATTTAGAGAAATTATTAGAAGAAGTGCTAAACAAATTAAAGTTGGTACAGTTAATATTGGAGGCGATGCCCCAATATCAGTTCAATCTATGACTAATACTTTAACAACTAATATTTACGAAACAATAAAACAGATTAATCAGTTAGCAGAAGCCGGCGCTGATATTGTTAGAGTTTCATGTCCAGATCAAGATTCTTCTTTGGCTTTAAAAAAAATTATAAAAGAAACAAATGTCCCTATAGTGGCTGATATTCACTTCCATTATAAAAGAGCAATTGAAGCTGCTATTGCAGGAGCTCACTGTTTAAGAATTAATCCAGGAAACATTGGATCAAAGGAAAAAGTAAGAGAAATTTTAAAAGCGGCTAAAGACTATAATTGTTCTATAAGAATTGGAATTAATGCAGGATCTTTAAGTAAAAGTTTGTTAGAAAAATATAAAGAACCATGCCCAGAAGCTTTAGTAGAAAGTGCAAGTAATAATATCAAATTATTAGAAGATGAAGATTTTTATAATTTTAAAATAAGTGTAAAATCATCAGATGTTTTTTTGGCTATAAAATCTTATAGGTCACTTGCATCAATTTGTAACTACCCGTTACATTTAGGCATCACCGAAGCTGGAGGATTGACAACAGGCAGCATAAAATCATCAATTGGAATTGGCATGTTATTAATGGAAGGTATTGGAGATACTATAAGAGTTTCTTTGTCAGCAGACCCAGTTGAAGAAGTAAAAGTTGCTTATGAAATTTTAAAATCATTAAATTTAAGGCACAGAGGAATTAATATTATTTCTTGTCCATCGTGTGCAAGACAAGCATTTCCAGTTATTGATACCGTAAAAATTTTAGAAGAAAAACTTGCACACATTAAAGAGCCAATAACACTTTCAATTATAGGGTGTGTAGTTAATGGACCAGGAGAAGCCGCACAAACCCAAATAGGGTTAACAGGAGGAGGAAAGGATAATCATATGATGTACCTCTCAGGTATACCTCACCACAAGGTAGTTAGTAAAAATATAATTGAAGAAGTTGTCAACCTGGTTGAAAATAAATCGAAAGAATTTAAAAAAAATTAAATTTCAAAAAAAATGATTCCAATTGTAAAAGTTAAACTAATTATAAGTTCATATGAAACATTAGAAAAAGAACTTTCATCTAGCAATATTGACAAGAAAGATTTTGTTAAAAAATCTAAAGAGTATTCCAATATTGGAGAAATTATTAGTGTAGCCCGAGGATATGTAGGTCTTGAAAAAGAAAAAAAGGAATTAGAAAAAATCATAGAAGATAAGGAAAATGAGGAAGAAATGAGAAAATTGGCAGAAAGCGAATTAAATGGATTATTAAAAAATAAGGAAAACTATGAAAAAAAGCTTAAAATATATCTTCTTCCAAAAGATGAGGCGGATGGAAAAAATGCTATACTTGAAATAAGGGCGGGCACAGGTGGATTAGAGGCTACTTTATTTGTTTCTGATCTTTATAAAATGTATGAAAAAGTTTGTGCAAATAAAAAATGGTCAGTTGAAATTATAAATATATCAAAAAGTGAAGCAGGAGGGTTCAAAGAAGTTATTTTACTAGTAAAAGGAACTGATATTTATTCTTTTTTAAAATTTGAATCAGGTGTTCATAGAGTCCAACGAGTTCCAGAAACAGAAACTCAAGGCAGAATTCACACATCAGCAGCGACGGTTGCAGTTCTTCCAGAAGCTGAAGAGGTTGATGTAAAAATTAATGAAAAAGATTTAAGAATCGATGTATTTAGATCTGGGGGGCCAGGAGGACAATCTGTAAACACTACAGATAGTGCTGTTCGAATAACGCATTTACCAACAGGAATTGTTGTAAGTCAGCAAGATGAAAAATCCCAACATAAAAATCGAGCAAAAGCTATGAAAGTTTTAAGATCAAGAGTTTATGATGCGGAGAGAGAAAAAAAAGATAATGAGAGGTCAAGAGAAAGAAAAAATCAAATAGGTTCGGGAGATAGATCTGAAAGAATTCGAACATATAATTTTCCACAAGGTAGAGTTACAGACCACAGAATAAATTTGACATTACATAAACTTCAAGAATTTTTAAGTGGAGATGCTTTTGAAGAATTAAGCCAAAATTTGCGTATGCAAGATCAAGAAATAAAGCTAGCTAATTTAAAGTAGCAAAATGATTATAGAAAATACAATAGAGCAAGCTTCCCAAACTCTTAGAAGTCATAATATCCTCTCACACGAACTAGATGCTCAAATACTTTTATCTGATATTATGGGAGTAAAAAGAGAATATTTGATAACAAATGATCAAATGATTGTTTCAAAAAAAATAATAGATAAATATAATTCTGCTATAGAAAGAAGAATCAAAAGAGAGCCCATAGCCTATATTATTGGAAAAAAGGAATTTTGGAGTAAAGATTTTATAGTTAACAAATCAACTCTTGTTCCAAGGCCAGAGACGGAACTTTTAATTTATAAAATTATTAATTTTTATAAAAAAAAGAAAGTTAATATTTTAGATATAGGAACAGGATCAGGCTGCATTCTAATTACACTTTTAAAAGAATTAGTGAAAGCAAGAGGTATAGGCATAGATATTTCGTCTAAGGCGATCAAAACAGCAAAAATTAATGCTAGTAATTTTGATTTAAACAGTAGAGTAGAATTTAAAGTTTTTGACATTAATAAATTTATTATTGGCAAATATGATTTAATTGTATCAAACCCACCATATATTCCATCAAAAGATATAAAAAATTTAAGCAAAGATATAATAAATTTTGAACCACGCAACGCTTTAGATGGAGGTTATGATGGGCTTGACCTAATTAAAAAAGTTATTTATAAATCAAATGGTTTAATAAAAAAAAAAGGTGTGCTGGCTATAGAAATTGGAAACAGGCAATACCAAAAAGTATCAAATATTCTAAAATCGCAGGGCTATAGAGAAATGAGCAAAGAATATGATTATAAACGAAATGTTCGTTGTATAATAAGCACAAAGCTTAAGTTTGTTTAAATTTAAAAAATAATTATTTTGACAAATGAAATTAATAATAGATAAAGTAGCAAATACCTTTAATAAATAAGGTGTTTCATTAAAATATATGTTTGAACGTAAACCAAGAAGATTTAACACTACTAGACGTCGCCCAAATGTTAGAGGTCACTCTGGACATAGTAACGGTCATATGCAACCGAGATTAAGATCTAATTCATTTTCTAATGGACAGGGTAGAAACAATTTTAGACAAACACAAAGTCCAGAAAAACTTCATGAAAAATATACTACGTTGGCACAAGAAGCAATGTCTTCTGGAGATACTGCTTCGCGTGAAAATTATCTTCAACATGCAGATCATTTCATGAGAATTATTGAAGAAAGAAATAAATATAGAGATCAAAATAAGTCAAATACGGCAGACAAGAATGTAATAGATAATAAAGATGAACCAAATGCTAGCACCGAAACGCAACCTGACAGTCCTGCAGTTAAAGAATAATTTAGTTTAAATTAAGATTTTTTTTCTAACAACTCTGCAATCAATACATCTGTTTTAATTCTATGTATTTCAAAATTTGTTCTCTCATTATCTTTTAACACCTTTCCTGATGGTAATTTTAATTTTTGTGAATTAACTTTTTTTCCATTTACTAAAACTTCATAATGCAAGTGTGGTCCAGTAGACATTCCTGTAGAACCAACATAACCAATAACTTCTCCTTGTCTGACTTTTCTTCCAATCTTCATACCCTTAGCAAAATATTTCATATGGGCATAAATAGTTTCATAAGTAGAGTTGTGTTTTATTTTTATACAATTTCCACCACCACCACACCACTTAGCTCTAGTGACAGTTCCACTTCCAGAAGCCATTATAGGTGTACCTGACGGAGCAGCAAAATCTGTTCCCGTATGTAATTTGGTATAACCAAGTATGGGATGTTTTCTTTTTCCAAAAGGAGATGATAGCCTTGCTCCATTAATTGGAGTTTTCATTAAAGCCTTCTCAACACTTTTTCCATTAATATTAAAATATCCATAACTTTTATCATCCCCAAATTTGTAAAGCGAAATTTCTCTACCACTAACAGACATATGCGCATATAAGATAGAACCACTTTTTATATATTCTCCATTTTCATCAAAATATTTTTCATACAGTATTTTAAAATAATCATTTTTTCTAATATCTCTTTG
>CAJQRW010000040.1 GCA_905612415.1 uncultured Pelagibacteraceae bacterium | reverse complement strand
ATCTTACCGTAATTTTAATAGATTCGTCAGTTGCTGTTCCTTCGTTGTACCAATCCGTTGTTATTATTCCACCAGAATAATCAACATTTGATAGTGGTAAGAAATCTAATATTTCTAAACTTGCCCTCCACATTGGATTAGAAGTTGCAAATTGATAGGTAGTTCCTCCATCGCCCTCCATCGCTTTTGAAAAAGAATATCCTTTACCTTCTTCGAGATTTTTTTTAACTCTCTCTTGAGAGCTAGGTGATACTTTTCTAGCATCAACAGGTTTATAAATTCCACAAGAACCCAAAAAACTCAGGATTATCAATCCTTTTATAAGTATGAAAAAATTTCTATAAAAATAATTTAATAAAATCATTAAGGTATATTTAATACATTAATTTTCGTTTGAAAATTACTAATAAAAGTCTCAAAAAAGGAAGCAAAAACAAGGTTATTACTTAAGTATTACATTATGTTGCAAAAATAACACACGTTCATTAAATATAGTTAAATGAACAAGTTTTTGATTTTCATAGGTGAAATTAGTGATATTTTTAGCGCAATTCATATAAATAAATAACAAAGGAGAAAATTATGAATAAACTAACAAAACTAGGAGTATCTGCATTGTGTGGATCTCTAGCTGCAGTTTCTTCTGCTAACGCAGGTGAATTAGCAGTGACAGGTGGCGTTGATATGTCTTGGTTATCATTGGATGGCGTAACAGGAAATCCACTTGGTATAGGATCTAACATTTCTTTTACTGGATCAGGGGAACTTGATAACGGTTGGGGAGTTGCATTAGGTATAGCCTTGAACAACAAAAACACTTACTCAAATACAAACGTAACGGTTACAGTACCAGCTTTGGGAGCTTTAAGATTTTCTCATGGTGTTACAGGTGCTGGTATCGACAGAATGGACGATAGCACTCCAAACGTTTGGGAAGAAGCTTATGCAACTGGATTATCAACAGGAATTAATACTGTTTCTGGTGTATCTGGTTCGCAAAACATCGAGTACACACCAAGTATGTTACCAGAAGGTTTAACAGCTAGATTAGCATGGACTCCAGACGCGGATGGTGCTGCTATTGCTGACAAATCATCTTCAGGTGATAGTGGAAATAAAGGTTCAGGTTACGACGTAACACTTACAGCTACTGATGCTGTTACTGGAATGTCTGGTCTAACAGTTTACGGTGGTTTATCAAAAGTAGAACAAGACGACACTATTGTTACTATTGATGGAAACATTGAAGAAAAAACTATGGGCGTAACTTACGCTATGGGTGCTTTCACACTTGGTTACCAAATATCTAAAGAAGATAATGGTATCTCATCAGGTGCTCAAGAATACGAAAATGATGCATACGGTATAACTTTTGCGGTAAACGATGATTTATCAATTGGTTATAACAACTATGAATCAAAACAAACTAATACAACTAACGTAACTGCTAAAGCGTCTTCTATCCAAGTAGCATATACTATGGGCGGAGCTTCTATCAGGTTAGCAAGAGCAGATGTAGATAACGCAAAATATCAAACAACTGCCGATGCGGACACTGATGCAATGACACTTTCAGTATCGTTAGCATTTTAATTAAGAGGAAAGGATAAAAAACATGAAAGCAATAAAAACACTTGCAATCACTCTACTAGCTAGTATGAGTTTATCATCTCCTCTAGTAGCTGGCTCGGCTGATTTTGCTGGTATATATGGAGGTGTTCAAGCTTCTATAAACGGCGTAACAGTTGATGGTACACACACTTCAAGTAGTGATAACATTGTAGCTTCAAACATCTCGGTGAACAAAGGTGGTGTTGGTGCAATTGCTCCTATCGCAGGGATAGAAGCAGGCTTTAATTTACCATTAGGAGATATCTTTTTTATAGGTGTTGGTGGTACGTTAGTTTCTGGAACAGCTAAAGTTGCTGAATCTAAGGAAGATGCAAATGCGGCGGACATAACTATCGAAGGTAGTGATATGCAAACCCTATTTATACAGCCAAGTATATCTTTATTTGATAACTCAGCTATGTATGTAAAATTTGGATCAGCGGAACTTCACATGGAGGCAATTGGCGACGTTACAAACCCAGCTAAATTTGACCTTAATGGAGATTTATATGGTGTAGGAATGTTGACTCAGTTTAACAATGGAATTTATGTTAGAACTGAAGCTACAGCTGTATCATTTGATTCATTTACATTCACTGGTGTAGGTGCTGCAGAAACTGCAATTTTGGAAGGTAATCCAACGATTGCAACTGGTGCTCTATCATTAGGATATAAATTTTAATTTAAAAGAAATAATTCTTTATAAGAACCGGCCTTTTATAGGCCGGTTTTTTTTTTGAAAAGACTAATTCCACCAAAACCACTAATATTTATTAGATTAAGTTTGTTAACATTGTTTTGTGTTATTCCTCCAAGAGCAAAAATTTTTATTTTGTTTGCATGCGTTAAATAATTAAACTTATGCATTCCTAGGAATTTATTTTTTTTTTTAATATAAAAAAGAGGAGAAAGAAATATAACACTGCAGTTTTGCTCAATCTTTTTTTTAATTTCTATTTGATTGTGAGCTGAACCTAATATTATTAAATTTTTATTTTCCAAATTATAATATCTCTTATTTTTGTTAAAAGCAGGAATATAAATCCCTTCTGCTTTAATTTTAACTGCTAGGTTAACATCATTTGAAACAAAAAGTTTTTTTCCATTTTTCCTGCAAGCTTTAGCTATCTTAAATAATTCAACCTCTCTTCTTTTTGATTCATAATTTCTATAAATAATACCAAAAATTGTGTTATTATTTTCTAAAATTTGTTTTTCATATTTATCTAAGAACACAAATTTTTTTGGTAGATTCTTATGCATGACGTTATAGAAAATTTAAATTTAATTAAAAATAAGGTTAATAAAATAGTAAGTGAAAAACAACTTAAAACTGAACCTAAAGTTATTGTTGTAACAAAAAAATTTTCTACAGATAAAATTTTACCCCTTGTTGAAAAAGAACATTTACACTTTGGTGAAAACAAAGTTCAAGAAGCGGAAGATAAGTGGACAAATATTAAAAAAAAATTTCCAAATATTCAGCTGCATATGATAGGAAAACTTCAGTCTAATAAAGCCAAAAAAGCAATAACATTATTTGATTATATACATTCTTTGGATAGCCCTAAACTTGCTTCCAAAATAGCCTATTATGAAATTAAGCTAAAAAAGAAAACTAAACTTTTTATTCAAGTTAATCTTGGAGATGAAAGTCAAAAATCAGGAATTTTATTAAACGATTTAGATGATTTTTATTATTATTGTTTAAAGGAAATTTCATTAAATATAATTGGTTTAATGTGCCTTCCCCCAATTGATTCAAATTCGATTGAATATTTTAAAATGATTAAAAATTTAGCTAACAAATATGATTTAAAACATTTAAGTATCGGGATGAGTTCTGACTATGAAAATGCTGTAGTACATGGATCAACTTTTTTAAGATTAGGCACTTCAATAATGGGCCCGCGAGATAAATAATTATTTAATTGAAATCTTAGTGTTTTGTTTAATATAGGGTAAAATTTTTAAAAAATCTTTTTTTAACACAGCTATACAACCTTTTGTTGCCCTGTATTTACTATTAGTCAAATGTAAAAAAATTGCACTACCTTTATTTTTTTTTATAGGTTTTTGGTTATATAGAATATTAATAAACATATCGTATATCTTGTCTTTCCTATATAGTTTTTCAGCTCTCCACTTAAATGGGAAACGTATTTCTTTATTATATTTAGCGCTTAAACTATCATCACACCATCCCATATTATTTTTAATAATTTTTTTTTTAAGTTTGCAGTTTAAATATTTAATTTTATCTTTTCTGTAATAAATTATACCTAATTTAAAAGTACCTTTTGGTGTTATCAAATCACCTTCTTTTTTAAAACGTTTTATGCCGTTTCTTCCAATGCTACATTTGCACTTAAAATCTTTGTATATGAGAAAGTGATTTTTTATTATAATATTCATTTGTATAAATTTAATGGATAATTCAATCATATCAATTTTTGGAAGTAAAACCTTTTTTGAAATAATTAATGAGCTTAAGCTGTTCAAAGAATTCAAATTCACCCATTA
Source organism: uncultured Pelagibacteraceae bacterium (assembly GCA_905612415.1). GTDB lineage: Bacteria > Pseudomonadota > Alphaproteobacteria > Pelagibacterales > Pelagibacteraceae > AG-414-E02. The sequence goes on along the minus strand of CAJQRW010000040.1, from coordinate 7,258 downwards.
CAATGATTTTAATTTGTGCTTGTCTGATGCTGAAAGGCAAAATTTATTAGTTTTAGCCTTTTGTAATAGTAAACATTTAGATTTTTTTAATGAAACAATAAATACCTTTCCCTTAATTTTGATAAGCAATTTAGATTTTAAAAAAAATATGTTTACAAATAATTTGAGGGAGCAATTAAAGATGCCTTTCAGTATTTTAGATTTTAAAAATAAATTAAGTCTAATAAATTCAAAATATGAGTTCAAGAAAAATTCACTAGTGCAATTAAATAATTACACTTTAGATAAGAATGAACGAAAAATTAAAAAAGATAATTTAGAACTCCAATTATCTGAAAAGGAAATTAATTTTTTATCATTGTTTGCTGAGCATGATGAACCAATAAGCAAAAAACTAGTATTAAAAAATGTTTGGAATTATTCTGAAAAAAGTGAGACGCATACATTTGAAACTCATATTCACCGTCTAAGAAAAAAAATTTTAGAAAAATTTGGTGATGGAAATTTTATTAAAAACAAAAAAAATGGTTATTATATTTGAATAAAAAAACTAGAAATTTTGTAGCTAGAGATCTTTTTTCTCTTAAATACAAAAAACGTATTGTTCTCCCCAAAAAAGGCAAAGGTAGTTTTAAAAGAAAAAAACGTTAGTCTAACCTTGCACCTATTTTTTGTATAACCCTTGAGGACATTTCTGTTCCCTTTATAAGACTTTCTTTAATTGATAATTTATTAATATTTCCATGTAAAAATCCTCCAGCAAAAAGATCACCTGCCCCTGTAAGATCTACAATCTTCAAATTTTTTTGACTATCACATTCTACCACTTCGTTTTTTGTGATTGCAACACTTCCTTTTTCTCCTCGCGTTATAACGATTATTTTTTCAACTTTCTTCCCAAAAGCAATTACTTCATCAAAGCTTTTAGCATTAATTAGAGAAATAATTTCTTGTTCATTTGCAAATGTAATATCTAATTTATTTTTAACTAAATCTAAGAAATGCAGTTTATGTCTTTCAACGCAAAACTGATCTGATAATGACATCGCAACTTTATTTGAACTTTCAATTGCTTTATTAAAGGCTTTTTTAGGATCACCTTCATCCCATAAATATCCCTCTAAAAATGTTATATCACTATTTTTGATAGCACTTACATCGACATCATTTTCACTAATTTTACCCGCTGTACCTAAAAAAGTACACATTGTTCTTTCAGAGTCTGGAGTTATTAATATTAAGCAAGTTCCGGTCGATAGTTTTTCTTTTTTCTTTGAGTAAAAATATGTAACGTTTTCTTTTTTTAAACCTTCTTCATATTTATCACCTAAATCATCATCGTTAACTTTACCAATAAAGCCAACATTGTTTCCAAGTTGAGATAACCCCACTATAGAGTTAGCAACAGAACCTCCAGAAACTGTTTCTTCAATCTTTAGGCTTGATAGTAATTTAGTAAATTCAGCTTCTTCAACAAGCTTCATTGTGCTTTTTGTTAATTTGTTGTCAGCTAAAAAACTGTTCTCGACTTTGCAGATAACATCAACTATTGCATTTCCAATCCCTATAATTTTCATTTTAAGCTTTCTTTGTTATTATTGTTTTTTTTCGCTTAGGATAACAAGTGGTACAAATTTTACAAGTTATACCGTAGCAATTTCTTGCAGTACAAAATTCTCTTCCATAATATATTATTTGAAGATGTAATTTATTCCACGATTTTTTAGGAAATAATTTTTTTAAGTCCTTTTCAGTTTGAATAACATTTTTTCCATTAGTTAATCCCCATCTTTGAGCTAGACGATGGATATGAGTATCTACAGGAAAGGCAGGATAACCAAATCCTTGAGACATAACCACGCTTGCAGTTTTGTGACCTACCCCAGGCAGCTTTTCAAGATCTTCGAAATTTTTAGGAACCCTTCCTTTATGTTTTTCAACTAACAGCTTTGAAAGCAAGTGTATACTCTTAGCTTTAACCCTAAAAATACCTATACTTTTTATTAACTTCTCAATTTTTTTTCTCCCTAACTTTATAAAATGCTGTGGTTTATTATATTTTGGATATATAGTTTTGGTAACATTATTTACATTAGCATCTGTGCATTGTGCAGATAATAATACAGAAATTAGAAGCGTAAATTTACTTCTATGATTTAAAGGAATGGGAGTCTTAGGATAAATTTTATTTAAAATTTTTAATATTTGTTGAACTTTTTTGTCAGCATTCATTATTAATTAAAATTTAAAACATCCCTCATAGAATATAAACCAGGTTTTTTATTTACTAACCATTTGGCTGCAGTTAAAGCACCTTCTGAATAAAGAGCTCTGTCAAAAGCTTCGTGATTTAATGTGATTATTTCTTTTCCACTAGAGAAAGAAACCTCGTGTTCTCCAATAATTTCATTCTTTCTAATTGAGTTGAAATTTATTTTCTTGCTGTAGGGAAAATATTTTTTATTTAAATATTTTTTCCCCATTAGTTTATAAAAGTTCTTATTTTTCCCAATTGCTATTCCTTTGCCCAACATTAAAGCTGTTCCAGATGGGTAATCTTTTTTATGTCGGTGATGTACCTCAAATATTTTGCTTGAAAATTTTTCCCCTAGAGATTTTGAAGCAATTTCTGTCATATGCATCATTAAATTTATTCCTAAACTCATATTACCCGCCTTAAGTATAGGTATTTTTTTAGAGTATTTTTTTATTAAATTTTCCTCTTTTTTAGTGAACCCAGTAGTCCCAACCACAACACTTTTTTTTTGTTTAGCTGCAATTTTTAGAATTTCTAAAGTGCATTTTGGAACTGTAAAATCTATAATAATATTAGCAGCTTTAAATGCGTATTCAGAATTCAATTGTGGTTTTAAACCATATATTTTTTTATTTATTAATTTACTTTCTGTAATAGAAACTACCTTAAAAAAATTTGAAATATTAGAAGACTTAATTATTTGTTGTCCCATTCTTCCAAGGCAACCAGTAACTGCTAAATTAATTTTTTTCATTTAATTTCCCCAAAATCTTTTTGCTTTCTCAAAAAAATCTTTAACAAATGGATTAGTTTTATTATCTTCTAATTTTTGAAATTGTTCTAATAATTTTTTTTGTTCTTTTGTCAAAGAAACGGGCACTTCTGTTGTAGCTTGAATATATAAATCACCATATTCTTTATTTCTCATTATAGGCATTCCTTTTCCTTTAAGTCTAAACTGTTTGCCATTTTGAGTTCCTGCGGGGATTTTTACTTTTGCTTTTCCACCATCTAATGTTGGGACCTCAACTGTAGCACCTAGTGCGGCATCTGATAAAGATATTGGAAATTCATAAAAAAGATTTTCTTCTGATCTTTTAAAAATATTATGGTTTTTAATTGTCACAAATATATATAAATCTCCATTCCCCCCTCCTTTTGTACCAGCCTCACCCTTGCCTGATAATCTAATTCTAGTACCATCATCGACACCTTTTGGAATATTAGTAAATATTTTTTTTTTACTTTGTTTTTTTCCTAAACCTCTACATTCTTTACAGGGACTTGAGATTTGTTCTCCAGCACCACCACATTCTGGACAGGTTTGTTGAATCGTAAAAAAACCTTGGTTAGTTCTTACTTGCCCTCTACCTCCGCAAGCAGAACAAGAGATGGGTTTTGAACCTGGCTCTGCACCTGAACCACTACATATTTTGCATTTATCTGAAGATGAAAAATTAATTTCTTGCTTTTTTCCATTATAAGCTTCTTCTAATGAAATAGATAAATCAAATCTTAAATCTGCACCTCTAGAGTCATTAGATCTTCCTCTTCTTCTTCCGCTTGTTTCTCCAAACCCATCAAAAAAATCTTCAAATATATCTGAAAACGAACTTGAAAAATCAGAATTTGAAAAACCCCCTCTTCCTCCAGAATTTTCAAAAGCAGCATGACCAAATTGATCATAATTTGCTTTTCGTTCTTTATCTGAAAGTATGTGATAGGCTTCACTTGCCTCTTTGAACTTTGCTTCTGCAGCTTTATCACCTTTATTTTTATCAGGGTGATGTTTTAAGGCTGATTTTCTGTAAGCTTTTTTTATTTCTTCAGGTGTGGCTGATTTACTAGTGCCCAAGATTTCATAGTAATCTCTTTTTGCCATATATTTGCCGACATCTTTATCTGCTGTGATCTAGGCTCTTTTTTTTTTATCTTTATCTTTACCTTCTTTACCTTCTTTATCTTCTTTATCTTCTTTTACTTCTTCAAAATCAGCATCAACTACATTTTCTTTACTTTCGTTTCCATTTTTACCATCTTGAGAAGGTTTAGCATTTTTTGATCCAGTTTCTTTTTGCTGACTTTTATAAACTGCCTCTCCAAGCTTCATAGAAGATTGAATTAAATCTTGTGTTTTTTTCTTAACGGCCTCTGTATCAGCGCCTTTAAGAGCGCTTTTAAGATCTAGAATTCCTGATTCAATAGCTTTTTTTTCAGTTTCTGTTATTTTGCTTCCATGTTCTTTTAGATTTTTTTCTGTCGTATGAAGAATAGTGTCTGCCTGATTTCGTGCATCGACAGCTTCTCTTTTCTTTTTATCTGCATCTTTATTTACTTCAGCATTTTTAACCATTTCTTTAATTTCATCATCACTAAGTCCACCAGAAGCCTGAATTTGGATCTTTTGTTCTTTTCCAGTTCCTTTATCTTTTGCTGAAACACTTACTATTCCATTAGCATCAATATCAAAGGTTACTTCAATTTGAGGTATTCCTCTAGGAGCATTCGGTATTCCAACTAATTCAAAATTACCTAAGAGCTTATTGTCGGACGCCATCTCTCTTTCACCCTGTAAAACTCTTATAGAAACTGCAGGCTGGTTATCTTCTGCTGTAGAAAAAACCTGACTTTTCTTGGTAGGTATTGTGGTATTTTTATCTATAAGTTTTGTAGATATTCCACCTAAAGTTTCAATTCCTAGTGATAGTGGTGTGACATCTAAAAGAAGAACGTCTTTTACATCCCCTTGAAGAACACCACCTTGAATAGCAGCACCCATCGCCACCACTTCATCGGGGTTAACACTTTTGTTGGGTTCCTTACCAAAAAAAGTTTTAACAGCTTCAACTATTTTTGGCATTCTTGTCATTCCACCAACAAGAATCACTTCATTTATTTCAGCAGCGCTGAATCCAGAATCTTTTAAGGCAATCCCACAAGGGTCTAATGTTCTTTTTATTAAACTTTCAACTAAGGCCTCTAATTTTGCTCTTGTTAATTTTATATTAATATGCTTTGGACCAGTTTTATCTGCAGTAATAAAAGGTAAATTAATTTCTGTTTGTGAAGCTGACGACAGTTCAATTTTAGCTTTTTCAGCAGCTTCTTTAAGTCTTTGGAGAGCTAATTTATCTGTTTTTAAATCTATACCACTATCTTTTTTAAACTCATTTGTTAAATAGTTTACGATTGTATCATCAAAATCTTCACCACCTAATAAGGTATCACCATTGGTAGATTTAACTTCAAATACACCATCACCAATTTCAAGAATTGATACATCAAACGTACCACCACCCAAATCATAAACTGCAATTTTTTTTCCACCTTTTTTATCTAGACCATAAGCTAATGAAGCTGCTGTAGGTTCGTTAATAATCCTCAAAACCTCCAAGCCTGCAATTTTACCCGCATCTTTTGTGGCTTGTCTTTGAGAGTCATTAAAATAGGCAGGTACCGTAATTACAGCTTGTGTAACTTCTTGTCCTAAATACTTTTCAGCTGTTTCTTTCATTTTTTGCAAAATGAAAGCCGATATTTGAGAAGGGGAATATTTTTTATTTCTAGCCTCTAACCAAGCATCATTATTATCAGCTTTGATAATTTTATATGGAACTTTAGCAACATCTTTTTTTACTGTTTCATCTTCAAAGTTTCTTCCAAGAAGTCTTTTAACTGCAAATAGGGTATTTTCAGGATTCGTTACAGCTTGTCTTTTTGCAGACTGCCCTACTAGTTTTTCATCATTTTCACCAAAAGCAACTACTGATGGAGTTGTTCTTGCTCCTTCAGCATTCTCTAATACTTTTGCCTGTGAGCCTTCCATAACAGCCACACAAGAGTTTGTTGTCCCTAAATCTATTCCTATAACTCTACTCATAAAATTTTATTCCTTTCGTTTGTATATGGGTGTTTTTTTGACTAGTGCAAGCTAAAAAGGTCATTTTTTTTCCTCTTTTTCAGCTATTTTTTTAGCAACACCAACCAGCGATGGTCTTAATAATCGATCTTTCATCATATAACCTTTTTGTATTTCCTGAACAACAGTGCCAGCTTCATTTACACTATTCTCTATCTCTAGCATTGCTTGATGAAAATTGGGGTCAAATTTTTTATTCATACATTCTATTTGTTCAATTCCATTTTTTTTAAAAATTGAAACTATATCTTTTTTAACAATTTCTATGCTCTCGATAATTTTTTTTAAATCTTTATTATTTTTTAAACCTTCATCATTTTTGAAAGACGTAATAGCACGTTCTATATTATCTATAATGGACAAAGATTCACTAGCAAGATTGAAACCACCAAATTCAAAGGCTTCACGTTTTTCTTTTTCATTCCTTTTACGTTGGTTCTCCATTTCTGCCATAGTAGTAAGTAATTTTTCTTGCGAAGTTTTAAGTTTTTCTTCGAGCGTTTCTTCTTTTATAGGAACGATTTTTTCCTTTTCTTGTTCATTAATATGATCAGATTCTAATTGTTCTGGTGATACTTTCTCATCTTCTTTTTTTTCTGATTTAGTCATCACCATGATATATGGTAACTGATAATAAAAATGCTAGTACAATATGAAAAAAATTAAAGAAATCATTATTGGGACAAATAACGATGGTAAATATAAGGAAATATGCAATTTATTACCAAATAATGTAATAAAACATTCGCCTAAGAAATTTAATATTGAGTCCCCAGAAGAAAATGGATTAAGTTTTGAAGAAAATTCACTAATTAAAGCTTCATACTTCTCAAAAAAAACTAATTTAATTTGTCTATCTGATGACTCTGGTTTAGAAATAGATCTTTTAAAAGGTGAGCCAGGAATTTATTCTTCAAGATGGGGCGGACAAAAAAATAATTTTCATTTAGCAATAAAAAAAGTTTTTATAGCAATGAGTAAAAAAAAAAAAAATTGGAAAAATTATAATAAAGCTAAATTCATTTGTTGTATGACACTCTACTGGCCTGACGGAAAAATTTATTCAAGCAGAGGACTTGTAA
>CAJQRW010000039.1 GCA_905612415.1 uncultured Pelagibacteraceae bacterium | reverse complement strand
TTCTTTTTCATTTACCATTCCAGATTTTATAACTTCCTCTTTTAATGTTGTGTCATTCTTATGAGCTCTTTTTGCAATTTTAGCAGCATTATCATATCCAATCTTAGGAGCTAAAGCTGTCACAAGCATTAAAGAATTATCTAATAGTTTTTTAATTCTGCTTTTATTAGCTTTTAAGTCTTTGATGCAATACTTAGCAAAACTTTTTGATGAATCTGCCATTAAATGAATAGATTGTAATATATTATGAATTATAAGTGGTTTAAAAACATTAAGTTCAAAATGTCCGTGAGAACCAGCCATCGTTATACCGTTGTGGTTTCCTATTACTTTCACACAAACCATTGTTACAGCTTCAGACTGTGTAGGATTTACTTTTCCTGGCATAATAGATGAGCCTGGTTCATTTTCAGGAAGGATGAGTTCACCATAACCAGCTCTAGGTCCTGACCCCAAAAACCTAATATCATTTGCTATTTTCATTAAACATACAGCTGTTGTATTCATTGTGCCAGAAAAATTAACTATAGCGTCGTGTGCAGCTAAGGAAGCAAATTTATTTTCAGCAGGCTTAAAAGGAAGTTTGGTTATTTTTTTTATTTCAGCTACTATTTTTTTGTCAAAACCTTTTTTAGTGTTCAATCCTGTACCTACCGCAGTACCACCTTGGGCTAAAAAATAAATTTCTTCAAGAGCTATTTCTATTCTTTTAATACATTTACTTAATTGAAAGTGGTAACCAGAAAATTCTTGCCCCAAAGTAATCGGTGTAGCATCTTGTAAATGAGTTCTTCCAACTTTTACAATTTTACTAAACTCTTTAACTTTTTTTTTTAATTCAAAGTTAAGCAATCTAAGAGAAGGCAACAGTTTTCCTGTAGCTCTAATTGCTATTGAGATATGCATAGCTGAAGGAAAGACATCATTTGTTGATTGAGATTTATTTACATGATCATTGGGATGAACTGGTTTTTTTGTTCCCATTTTTCCACCAAGCATCTCAATAGATCTGTTAGAAATAACTTCATTTACATTCATATTGGTTTGGGTTCCAGACCCTGTTTGCCAAACTTTAAGAGGAAAATGTTCATTAAGTTTTCCTGCTATAATCTCATCTGCAGCTCTAATTATTACTTTTGATATTTTTTTATCAATATCTCCATTTTTAGAATGCACTATAGCTGCTGCTTTTTTTATCATGGCAATAGATTTAATAACAATTGGTCTTACTAAAAAATCACCAATATCAAAATACTTATTAGATCTTTGAGTTGAAGCTCCCCAGTATTTATCTGCAGGAACTTTAATCTTACCTAAACTATCAAATTCACTTCTAAATTTCATGTTTGTTATGATAATAACCACAATATTAGCGAAACTATGGCAATAAATATTATAAGAACGCGAACTCCAAACAAATAACTAGAAATTTTACTAGCCGCCAAAGGGTCTTTGCTTTTTCCTGCGCCCAAAGTAATAACAAAATAAAAAACTATTAAAAGAGCAAATATAACTAAGAGAATTTCAAATCTACCTAACATTAATATATCTCTTTATACGCCTTTCTTAATAACTTATCTATAATCAAATAGATGACTTATTACCAAAAAAATGGCAAAGTTTAGTTCATGAAAAATACTTTAAGTGTTTTAACTACTAAATCTGTTAATGGTGTTGCTCGAATCAAACTAAATGAGCCGACCACTTACAATGCTTTATCAACAAAAACACTTCAGTTATTAATTGTTAGTTTAAGAAAATTGAACATCGATGACAAAATTAAAGTAATAATTATAGAAGGTTCTGGAAAAGGATTTAGCGCTGGCCATAATTTAAAAGAAGTTCGTTCCTTAAAAAAAAAAATAAAGTATAAAAAATTGTTTAGTTTATGCTCGATGTTAATGTTAGAAATTGTGCAAGGAAACAAACCTGTTATTGCTAAAGTCCATGGCGCGGCTTTTGCTGCTGGATGTCAATTGGTTGCAAGCTGTGACCTAGCAATAAGCTCAGAGGAAGCAATGTTTGCTACACCTGGAGTAAATATTGGTTTATTTTGTAGTACACCAATGGTTGCAATAAGCCGAAAAGTTAGCAGAAAAAGAATAATGAAAATGTTGTTAACTGGCGAACATATAGACGCAAAGCACGCAAAGGAAATTGGTTTAATTAATGATTATTATCCTATTGAACAATTAGAGAGTGAAGTTTTAAAAATAGCAGAAAAAATTGCTTCGAAATCATCTCTTTTAATCAAGATTGGAAAAAAAGCATTCTACAAACAATTAGAAATGCCATTAAACAAAGCATACCAGTATACAAGTAAAGTTATGACAGAAAACATGATGACAATGGATGCAAAAGAAGGCATTTCAGCTTTTATAGAAAAAAGAAAACCTAAATGGAAAAATAAATAGTTTGATTGATGTCTGAGAATGAATTGATAAAAAAAACTCTTAATACATCAAAAACAATTGCTATGGTTGGTGTAAGCTCTATTAAAAAAGAAATATCTAGTAATATAAAAAGAAGACCCTCAACTATTGTAATGAAATATATGCAGGAATTTGGCTATAGAGTTATACCCGTAAACCCATTTTCTGCTGGGGAAAAAATATATGGTGAGACAGTCCTAGCAAGACTAGCAGATATTCAAATACCAATCGATATAGTGGATGTTTTTCGACCATCAAAAGAAACGCCACCAATTGCAAAAGAAGCTGTAAGTATTGGAGCAAAAGTTTTTTGGTTACAGTATGGAATTGAAAATGATGAAGCTAAAAAAATTGTAGAAAAATCTAGTATAACTTACATAGCAAACAAATGTATCAAGCAAGAATATCAAAAATATTTTTTAAAAGTTAATCCTGTTTTCCCAGTTTTAATAAATAAGTAAATTTTAAATTAGGATTTTAGACTTTTTTTTCTTTCGTGCGGATTGAGTATAGATTTTCTTAATCTGCAGGATTTTGGAGTAATCTCTAAAGCTTCGTCAGTGTTCAAAATACTTAGCTGTTCTGCAATCGACATTTTTCTAACTGGAGTTAAAACAACATTCTCATCTGTTCCTTGCGTTCTCATATTTGTTAGCTGTTTACCTTTCATAACATTTATTTGTAAATCTCCACTTTTGCTATTTAAACCAACAATTTGACCTACATACACTGGATCGTTATGAGTCACAAATAGTTCACCTCTAGCCTGTAAATTAAAAATAGCAAACGCTACTGCTTTTCCATTTTCCATAGATATTAGAGCCCCATTCCTTCGAGCTTCTACTTCACCTTCATATTTTCCATATGAATGAAAAACTCTATTTATGACACCCGTACCTTTTGTTAGTGTTAAAAATCGACTTGTATATCCCATTAATCCTCTAGTTGGAGCATGAAATATTAAACGTTTTTTTCCTTTTCCAGTATCTTTTAAATCTATCATTTTACCTTTACGTCTATTCATAGAATCAATAACTTTTGATGAAAATTCTTCATCTAAATCAATTGTTATTTCCTCAATTGGCTCTGTTTTATTTCCATTATCATCTTTTCTAAATAATACTCGTGGTGGGCTGACAGTCATTTCAAAGCCTTCACGTCTCATTTGTGTTAGTAAAATTTCTAGCATTAATTCACCACGCCCACTTATTTCAAAAGCATCTCTATTAGAATTTTCAGAGAAACTTATACCAACATTATTTTCAGCTTCTAGAATCAACCTTGTTCTAATTTGTGTACTCGTTAATTTTTTACCTTCAGTCCCAGCTAGAGGAGAACTATTTACTGTAATTTTAATAGCCATAGTAGGTGGATCTATTGGCGTAGCGTAAAGGGGTTCATTGATTTCTAGATCACAAATAGTATCTGCTACGTTTGCTTTTTCTAACCCTGCAATTACGACAATATCTCCAGCTTGCCCAATTTCTATAGGAACTTTTTTTGTTCCTTCAAACCTAAAAATTTTAGTTAATCTTCCTGAGTCAACTTGTTTACCATCAAGATCAATGGCTTTTATTTTTTGATTTGCTTTAGCTGTACCTTGTGAAATTTTTCCAACTAAGCTTCTGCCAAGAAAGCTATCTGCGTATAGAAGTGTAGAAAGCATTGCAAAAGGTTTATCGATATTTAATTTTGGGGGCTTAACATGACTTATGATTAAATCTAATAAAGAATGCAAATTTTCTCTTGGTCCATCAATCTCTTTACTCGCCCAACCAGATCTGCCACTTGCATACAATACGGGAAAATCTAACTGTTCATCATTTGCGTCAAGACTTACAAATAAGTCAAACGTTTCGTCCAAAACTTCATTTGCTCTTTGGTCCGTTTTGTCTAGTTTGTTTATTATTACTATAGGTTTTAATCCTTGCTTAAGAGCTTTCGCTAGTACAAATTTAGTTTGTGGCATTACACCTTCTGCTGAATCAATAAGCAACAAAGCTCCATCGGCCATACTCAAGACTCTTTCAACTTCAGCAGCAAAATCTCTATGCCCTGGGGTGTCTATAATATTAATTCTAGAACCCTTCCAGTTAATAGATGCAGGCTTTGCTAGTATAGTAATTCCACGTTCTTTTTCGAGTTCACCAGAATCCATTAACCTCTCTTCAACTTCTTCGTTTTCACGAAACAACCCTGACTGTTTCATTAAAGAATCAATCATTGTTGTTTTACCATGATCAACATGGGCAATTATTGTAACATTTCTAATTTTTTCTTGCATGTTGTTAAAATTATAATTTAGAAGGATTTACTTTTGGTCTTTTGATTATTTTTTTTAAATCCA